>VBGQ01000231.1 GCA_005882055.1 Chloroflexota bacterium | reverse complement strand
AGCGGGCCGACGTCGGCATCGGCCTGGTTGAGGAAGTACTGGTAGAAGGCGAACGGGCTCGTCATCTCGGGGTCCAGCCAGACCGCGCCGCTCGCGGTCTTCCCGTACTTCGTCCCATCCGCCTTGGTGATCAGTGGCGTTGCCAGGGCATGCACGGTTTCGCCGTCGACGCGACGGATCAGGTCGACTCCGGCCGTGAGGTTGCCCCACTGGTCACTGCCGCCTGTCTGGAGCACACAGGCATATCGGCGGCGAAGCTCGAGGTAGTCATAGGCCTGCAGGATCTGGTAGCTGAACTCGCTGTAGCTGATGCCTCCGGCCTCGAGCCGGGCGCTGACCGACTCCTTGGCGAGCATGCGGCTGACGCTGAAGTGCTTGCCGATGTCGCGCAGGAAGTCGATCGCCGACAAGTCGCCGGTCCATTCGAGATTGTCGACGATCCGCGCCGCGTTCTCGCCCTCGAACGAGAGGATCCGCTCGACCTGGGTCCTGATTCGCTCGACCCACTGGCCCACGACCTCCACCGGGTTCAGCATCCGCTCCGCGCTTTTGCCTGACGGATCTCCGATCAGTCCGGTCGCCCCACCCACCACGGCGACCGGACGGTGACCTGCCAGCTGCAGGCGACGCATGGTCGCGAGCTGGACGAGGTTGCCGAACTCGAGGCTTGGAGCCGTCGGATCGAAGCCGCAGTACAGGGTGATCGAGCCGTCCTCGAGGACCGCACGCAGCGCACCCGGGTCCGTCGATTGGGCGATCAGGCCGCGCCAGGTGAGATCCTCGAACACGGATGCGGCCATGGGCGGACGAGTATACCGGCACCGTGCGTGCTACCCTGCCGCCCCGATGAGCCGAAGTCCGCGCCCGCGTACCAGCGGCACTGCCTATCGTGGAGGTCCGCCGGGCGGCCAGGCCGGTACGGCGCGCCGGGCTCCAGCCGCCACCGCCGCGCTGCCGGCGATCGTGCTCGGCAGCTTCGCGCTCCTGGGAGCCGCCCTGTTCGCCGGCGTCATCGCCGTCTACGCCGCCTACACCAACGGCCTGCCGGACGTGGGCCAGGTCGAGAATTTCCAGCTCAGCGAAGGCTCACGAGTGGTGTCGGCGGACGGCGTCGAGCTTGCCACCTTCGCAGTGGAGCAGCGCAGGGTCATCCCCTATGCCCAGATCCCCAAGGTCATGGTGGACGCGCAGGTCGCGGCCGAGGACCAGACCTTCTGGACCAACCCATGCGTCGACTTCCGCGGGATCGTGCGCGCCTTCCTGCAGAACGTGTCCGCGGGGCGCCAGGTCTCCGGGGCATCGACCATCTGCCAGCAGCTGGTCCGCATGCGCCTCTTCTCCCCCGACCTCCTCGCCGATCCGCATCGGCAGGTCGAGCGCAAGCTCAAGGAGGCCATCATGGCCCTGCGCCTGGGCGAACGCTATCCCGGTGAGCAGGGCAAGCAGAAGTTGCTGGAGATGTACGTCAACCAGATCTATTACGGCAACAACGCCTACGGAATCTGGTCCGCGGCGCATGCCTATTTCGGCAAGGACATCACCAAGACCGATGCCCCCAACAAGCTGACCGTCGCCGAGGCGGCCATGCTCGCCGGCCTCGTCAGGGCTCCCTCACAGCTCGATCCGAGCAAGGCGGCTGTGGCAGAGAAGGACAGCAAGGGCCGGACCCGGCTCGTGGTTCCCAGCGATGCCGATGCCGTCCGTGTCGAGGGGTTCGTCCTCGACGAGATGGCGCAGCAGGGCTACATCACCACCGCCCAGCGCGACGCGGCGAAGGCCCAGAAGATCGTCATCACTCCGAGCCAGGGACAGCGTTACAAGGCGCCGCACTTCGTGTACGCGGTCCGGGCCGCGGCCAACGACCTGCTCGGCGGCGAGAACCTCCTCGACTCCGGGGGCCTGACGATCACCACCACCCTGAACTACAACGGCTACCAGGTCTACGCCGAGAAGTGGGGAGCGGTCGCGTACGACATGAACCAGCATCGGAATATCAACAACGACGCGCTGGTGACGATCAACTACCGGACCGGCGCCGTGCTCGCCTACGTGGGCAGCGCCAAGTACTACGGGACCGCGAGCAAGGCGTTCCAGCCGAACTATGACGTGGTGGGCACCGCGTACCGCCAGGCCGGGTCGGCCTTCAAGCCGATCACCTACTCCACCGGCTTCGAGCTCAACGCGGTGACCCCGGCGACGATGTTCATGGACGTGAAGGGCGAGATGGTGCCGGGCTACTCGGTGCCGGATGCCGATGGCCAGGAGCGCGGTCCGGTGCGCCTTCGCGACGCGCTCAAGTACTCGCTGAACATCCCGGCCGTGAAGACGCAGCAGGTGATCGGGACTGACCGCGTCGTCGCGCAGGCCGAGAAATACGGACTGCGCTGGGACCCGCGCCAGGCCAAGGAGGTGGGGGTCGCCTCACTGACGCTGGGAGTCATCGGCGTCCATCAGATCGACCTGGCGAGCGCCTACGGCGCGATCGCCAACGGTGGGATCCTCGCTCATCCGTACCTGATCCAGAAGATCACGGATCGCAGCGGCAAGGTGATCTACGACCATGACGCCGATGCGCCTAAGCCCGAGCGGGTCATCTCCGCACAGGCGACCTACCTCGTCACGGACATCCTCGCCGACAACACTGACCCGCAGGCCAATCCGTGGTGGGGGCCGCGCTTCGCCCTGCCGGCGCCAGACGGCGGCCGGCGGCCGGCGACCCTGAAGACGGGGACCACGAACGACTTCCGAGACCTGCAGGCCTTCGGCTTCCTTGCGGCCGACAAGGATCCCAAGCAGTCGCAGGGCGCAATCGTCACTGGGGTGTGGGTCGGGAACAGCGACTTCTCAGCCATCAGCCAGGTATTCGCGGCCGATGGACCGACCTTCATCTGGCACGACTACATGGCCGAGGTGGCCGCGCACAACAAGCTTCCGGTGCGGGACTTCGTGCGACCCGACGGCATCGTCGAGAAAAAGATCGACGCGATCAGCGGGATGCTGCCGGGCCCACATACCTCCCACACCATCACCGAGGTCTTCAAGGCTGACGATGTTCCGACCGATACCGACACCACGCATATCCGGGCGGGCATCGAGGACCGCAGCGGCAAGCTCTGGCAGCCCGGCTGCGGCGATATCCGCGGCGCCGGCCCGGGCGCCTCGCCCTCACCGGCTCCTACGACCTCG
>VBGQ01000019.1:2899-10140 GCA_005882055.1 Chloroflexota bacterium | reverse complement strand
TCGTAAACGGCCAGTGGGGCTCGTCGGGGAACATCAAGGATCCCAACGCGGACCCCGCGAAGCTCAAGTACCCGATCGCGCCCGTCCCCGGCGAGCACGGGTTCCCGTCACTGTGTGGCGTGAAGGTGGCGACCCCGCATCCCTCCGCGACTCCGCATCCGAAAGGCTCGCGGTCGCCGACCCCCTCGGGAGTCTGCATCCCCACCAGGAAGAACACGTGCCCGCCGACTCCCGGCCCGACCGCCGCGGCGCCAGCTGATCCGAGCAACGGCATTCCGGTTGCCGTGTTTGCCATTCCCGCGCTCGCCGGCGCGATCCAGTACGCGCGACGCTACCTGGGCAGAGCCCGTCGACGCTGAGCACGGCGGCCCCGGACAGGGGCCGTAGAATCGGCGGGTGCCATCGGTCCTCACGCTGATCCTCGCCGGGGGTGAAGGGGAGCGTCTCTCGATCCTGTCTCAGGTGCGCGCCAAGCCGGGCGTGCCGTTTGGTGGCAAGTACCGGATCATCGACTTCGCGCTGAGCAACGCGGTCAACTCCGGGCTCGACGACGTCGCCGTCCTGACCCAGTACGCCCCGCGCTCGCTGATGAACCACATCGGCCTGGGACGGCCCTGGGACCTTGACCGCACCCGTGGCGGCGTGAGCCTCCTGCAGCCCTATCTCGGCCGCGGCCGAGCGCGTGACTGGTATCGGGGCACCGCGGACGCGGTCCTGCAGAACATCGATTTCGTCACCGATCGCTCACCTGAAGCGATCCTGGTGCTCGCCGGCGACCATGTCTACAAGATGGACTACCGGCCCTTCCTCGACCTCCATCGGTCCAAGCAGGCGGACGTGACGGTCGCCATCCGAACCGTCCCCATCGAGGAGGCGCATCGCTTCGGGATCCTCGATGTGGACTCCGACGGGCGGGTGAACGCCTTCATCGAGAAGCCCCCCAACCCGCCCTCGAACCTGGTGAGCATGGGCGTGTACGTCTTCTCCCTGCCGGCTCTGCTGGACGCCCTGACCCCGGAGCGGATCGATTTCGGGCGCGACGTGCTGCCCGCCATGGTCAACTCCGGCCGGAGGGTCTACGGCTACGAGTACGGCGGCTACTGGGAGGACGTCGGCACCGTGGAGAGCTACTGGCGGGCGAACCTCGACCTGGTCTCGGACCACCCCGGCATCAACCTGTACGACCGCCCCTGGCTGATCTACACCAAGAGCGAGGAGCGCGCGCCGGCGCTCATCGGTCCAGAGGCGCGGGTCGAGCGAAGCATGATCAGCCACGGCTGCGTGATCCACGGAACGGTCGTGCACAGCGTCCTGTCCCCGGGCGTAATGGTCGAGCAGGGCGCCGTCGTTCGCGACTCGATCGTGATGTTCGACACCGTCATCCGCCAGCGGGCGGTGCTCGACCGAGCGATCGTCGACAAGGACTGCGAGATCGGTGCTGGCGCGATCGTCGGGTCGGGTGATGACCTGCGCCCCAACCGTCGCGAGCCGGAGCGCCTGTACGCCGGCCTGACCCTCGTCGGCAAGCGGGCACAGGTGCCGGGTGGCGTCCAGATCGGGCGCAACTGCCGGATCGACCCGGGGGTGCGCCGCGAGGACTTCCGTCGCAAGCGGCTCATCCACTCGGGGGAGACGGTGACCCATGGGCGCGATCCGGCGCCCTCGCCCGTCGCCTCGTGAGGGAGGCGGTCCCGCCCATCGACGCCTGGCTCGCCGAGCTCGGCGTGGAGGTGGTCGGAGCTTCGGGGGCGGCGGGGAGCGAGGCGATCAGCCGGGACGTCGTGCTCGACGGGGAGCGCCGCTTCGACCTCCGCGTCACCGTCGCGTGGGTCTCGGGGATCGGGCTCTCCCTGTGGGCCTACTACGGCCTGGAGGCGATGGAGATCCCCAAGCGGGTCCTGCATCGCATGCTGCGGGCGAACTTCGACTACCCATACGTGAAGTTCGCGATGACCGACGACGACAGACCGATGCTGGTCAGCGAGCTCCCAGCGCCCGCGGTAACGCTCCCCGAGCTGGCGCGCGGCCTGGTGCGCCTGACCGTGGTGGCCGATCGGCTGCTCGAGGAGACCGCCTCGGCGGTTGTGGATCGTGCGGTGCTGCCCGACTGGAGCGGCCGCGCGCCACGCAATAGGGCCTTGCTGGATGGCTACCGGCTCGAGGTCGAGGGCGAGATGCCGGCCTGGCAGCCGCCCCTCGCCCGGCGTGCACGGCGCAGCCCGCTCGCCTGGCTGCGTGGACCCGCCCGATGAGCGCGCGGGGCTCGTTCTCGAAGCTCGGGCTGGGTGCTTGCGCCATGGCGCTTGTGGCGGCCGGGGTCGTTGGCGGCGGGTCGGCGCGCGCGGCCACCGCGTACAGCCTGCGTACGGGGGCGATCTACCGCGTCGATCCGGCAAAAGGCGAGGTGAGCGTCGCGGTTTCCGCCACCTTCACCAACACGACCCCCGATCCCGCCGCGGGATTCAGCAGTTTCGGGAGCGTGCCGCTCACTCTGCAGGCGGGCGCCGCCGCGGTGGCGGCGCGGGATGCCAGCGGTCCGCTACGAGTGACGCTCGCACGCGGACCCACGCGGACCGTCGCCACCATCCGGCTGCGGGCACTGCTGCGCTACCGGCGCTCGGCGGCGTTCACGCTCAGCTATCGGCTCGCCGACGGCGCCAACCCGCAGGTCCGCGTGCGTGCCTCCTCTGTGACGGTCCCCGTCTGGGGATTCGGAACGGCGGCCAGTGTCTCGCTGCGCCTGCCCGCGACGTACACGCCACGCGTGATCGGTGGGCCACTCACCCTCAGCACCTCGCCGGACGGTCCGACCCTCAGCAGCGGGCCGATTCGCGACCCGGCCCGCTGGTCGGCGATGGTGATCGCGGCCGGGTCCATCGAATACGTGGCGGTTGGTCGCCAGGTGGCCCTGCCGGGAGGGACCGTGGACCTGCGGGTGCGATCGTTCGCCGACGATCGGGCCTGGGGCGCGGGCACGCTTGAGCTCATCGCCCAGGCGCTCCCGGCCCTGCAGGCCGCCATCGGGCTGCCCTACGCTGGTGTCGGGCCGCTGGTGGTCACCGAATCGGTGCCCTCCGGAATCGGTCCGTTGGCGGAGCCGGCGACCGGAACCCAGGAGATCGCGGTTGCCCTCGATGCCGCGCCGTTCACGATCCTGCACCAGGTGGCTCACGTCTGGTTCGGGCCGCAGTTCGCCTCCGAGCGCTGGATCCGGGAGGGATTCGCGTCGCACCTCGCCGGCCTCGTCGCGCGCCGGCTGTCGCTCCCGGTTCCCGCGCGCGCCGCGTTGAGCCAACTCGAGGCGAGCCCGGAGGCGTTCCCGCTCGCCGGCTGGAGCCCGTCAGGCAGCGATTCGGCCGCGGACAGCATCCGCACAGGCTCGTGGGCCTATGACGCCTCGTGGGCCTTCGTCGACGCCCTCGCCGAACGGGTCGGCGAGGATGGCCTCAGGACGGTCGTCCAACGCGCGGCGCGAGGTGTTGCCGCCTACGACAGCACCTCAACGGACGCCACGACCTCCGCGCTGGCTGCAGGGCAGCCGCTCGACTCGCGGCAGCTCCTCGACCACCTCGAAGAGGGGGCGAGCGCCCCCGTGCTCGATGATGCGTTCCGAACCCGGATCTTCCCGGCGAGCTCGGGTGCGCTGCTCGACCTCCGCGCTCGGGCTCGGTCCGCCTACGCCGGGCTGCGGTCCGCGGCCGGCGACTGGGGCCTGCCCAAGCCCGTTCAGCAGGCGATGCAGGAGTGGCGCTTCGACGACGCGATCGCCTCGGTGACCGCCGCGCAATCCTGGCTCGCGGACCGCGATCGGTTCCTGGCCGCGGCTCGCCAGGCGGGTCTCTCCACTCCCGACCGCCTCGTGGCGCGCTGGCGGACGAACGGCGGGGATGTGGGAGCGCGTCGCGAGCTGGATGCCGAGCTGGCCTTCCTCCAGGCGTACCGTGCCGCGGACGACCAGATCGATGGCCTCAACCCCATCGAGCGCCTGGGGGTGCTCGGGGGCCAGGAGCCGCGCGCTGTCCTCGCCGAAGCGGCGGGACTGTTTGCCGGGGGTGACCTGGGTGCGGCCGCTGCGAGCATCGAGCGCGCCATCAACCTCGACGCCGGGGCACAGGGTGCGGGCGTCGTGCGCCTGGCGGCGGCTACCGCGGTGGTGGCCGTGCTGGCCGCCGGGGTGCTCCTGGGGCTGCGACGGCTCCGTCGCTGGATGCCCTCATTCGCGCGTTTGTAGCCCTTCGCGCCGTCCGCCCAGGCCCGGACCCACTGCTACACTGCCGGGCCATGACCTCCGACGCCGTCTCCGCGGAGCGTCGCACGAGCACGCCCCCATTCCAACCGGCCGCCGACGTCCTGTCGGGCGAGACGGCTGACGTCTATTTCGAGCGCGCGCGCCGGATCCTGGCCGCGGAGGGGCTCGACCCAGTCGTGACCATGGAGGTCTTCTGCCGCGCGGACGCGATCCTCTGCGGAGCGGAGGAGGCGATCGCCTACCTGCGCGAGATCCTGGGCAACGGAAAGCACCTCGAGCCGGCGCCGGTGGTCGAATCACTGCACGACGGCGACGCCATCGCCTCCAAGGAGGTGGTGATGCGCGTCAACGCGCGCTACTCGGCGTTTGGGCTGTACGAGACGGCGATCCTGGGGATCCTGTCGCAGTCGACCGGCTGGGCGACCGCCGCGCGACGCATCGTGGATGCCGCCGCGCCCATTCCGGTGATCGGCTTCGGGGCCCGTCACGTCCATCCGTCGATCGCCGACCAGATGGACTACGCCAGCGTGGTCGGCGGCTGCATCGGTGCCTCCACGCCGGCCGGAGCGCGGCTGGCAGGTCTCGCGCCGACGGGCACCATGCCGCACGCCATGGTGCTCATCTTCGGTGACACGGTGCGGGCCATGGAAGCCTTCGACCGGGACGTCGAGGCCGATGTCCCGCGCATCGCCCTGGTCGACACCTTCAAGGACGAGGCGGAAGAGTCGCTGCGCGTGGCAAACGCCCTTGGCGATCGCCTCTGGGGCGTTCGTCTCGACACGCCGTCGGAGCGTGGGCGCGTCACCGCCGATCTCGTCAAGGAGGTCCGTGCTCGCCTCGATCTTGCCGGCCACGAGCATGTGCGAATCGTCGTCTCGGGTGGCATCGACGTCGATCGCGTCGCGTACTTCAAGGAGGCGGGTGCTCCGGTCGACTCGTTCGCGGTGGGATCGGCGATCAGCGACGCGAGCCCCATCGACTTCACCGGGGACCTGAAGGAGATCGAGGGGCAGCCGATCGCCAAGCGAGGCCGCATCCCCGGCCGCACCGAGAACCCGCGCCTCGAGCGCATCGAGCTGATCCCGTAGCGCACATGGCTTCCCATCCGGGCGACGCGGGAGACGCGGAGGAGCGCGACACCGCCTACGAGCTCTTCCAGCGCGGTTCGAGGCTCCTCGCCCAACGCCATCCCGGCGCGGCCGCCATCGTCCTCGAGCGAGCCAGCCGTCTGGAGCCGGGCAAGGCCTCGATCCTCGAGGCGCTTGGCCAGGCCTACTTCAACCAGGGCGCGCATGCGCTGGCCGCAGACCGGTTCCGCGAGATCGTGGATCGCGACCCGCTCGCGCATTACGCCCATTTCGGGCTGGGCGTCTCGGAGGCGCGCCTCGGCCACCGGCGGATTGCGCGCCGCCACCTGCGAATGGCCGTCCGCCTCAAGCCGGAGAGCGAGGACTATCGCCGCGCGCTCGACCGCTTCGAGGCCGAAGCCGCCTGAGGTCGCCTGCGACGGAGGAGCGAGACCAGGTCGGCCTCACGCGCCTTCAGCGAACCGAGCCCCTTGCCCGCGGATTGCCCACCCGACCCTGCTTTCTCCGCGAGGTCTCCCGCCAGGTAGGCATCGATGATCGAGGGGTGGATATACGCGTTCCTCGAGACCGCCGGAGTGTTGCCCAGCTCATCGGCAACCAGCCGGATGGCCTGCGCCACGTTTCGCCTGGCGTCCGAATCGCGGTCTGGTTCATCGGTCGATCGCAGCGCCTCGACGGCTCGGACGCTGCCGGCCCAGGTCCGGAAATCCTTTGCGGTGAAGTCCGTGCCGGTGATCTCCTGCAGGTAGGCGTTGACGTCATCTGAGCCGATGGCGCGCGGCTCGCCGTCCTCGTCGAGGTACTGGAACAGCTCCTGTCCCGGCAGGTCCTGCAGGCGCCCGATGACCCGAACCAGGCGCCGGTCCTCCAGCGTCGCCTCGGTGTCCTTGCCGCCCTTGCCGGTGAAGCGGAGTCGGATTCGGCTGCTTCCCACCGTGACGTGACGGCTGCGAAGGGTCGTGAGCCCGTAGGACCGATTGGTCCGCGCGTACTCACTATTGCCGACGCGCAGGAGCGTGGTTTCGAGCAGGCGCACCACGGCCGCCAGGACCTTCTCGCGAGGGAGCCCGGTGCGCCCCAGGTCACGGGTCACGCGGCGCCGAATGCGTGGTAGTGCTCCCGCGAAGGCGAGCAAGCGCCCGTATTTGACTCCGTCTCGCCTCCGGCGCCAGTCGGGGTGATAGCGATACTGCTTGCGACCCCGGGCGTCACGGCCGGTCGCCTGCAGGTGGCCCCGTCGGTCGGGGCAGATCCAGACGTCCTGCCACGCCGGTGGGATCGCCAGCCGCTTGATCCAGGCCTTGTGCTCGAGGTCCGCGAGCGGCGAGCCATCCGGGCGCTGGTACCGGAAGCCGCGTCCGGAGCGGATGCGACGGAGCCCGGGTCGCACGTCCGTGACGTAGCGCAGGCCCGCCTCGCGGGCGGACGTCGCAGGAGCGGTGCTGGCCTTGGTCATCGCGAGGGCCCGCCGCAATCGGCGTGCCACGGCTGTCCGCTAGCGCGGGACTCAGATCCTGCGCAGGAGCCTGAATCTCCGGCGAGGGCGTCGTCCCGTCCCGTCGCGATCCTTGGGGACCACGCTGATCGAGCCATCGGCCTCCAGGACGGCAAGCTGGACATCCTCGATGTCCGCGATCCCGTGCTCGCGAAGGGCCATCTCGGCATCCTCGAGCGTCACGTCCTCGTGCTCCATGGCCTTTGGCAGCCATGCTCCATCCTCACCCAGCACCGTCGGCTTCGGCTCGAGCAGCTCGTTGAGAAACGGTATCCGTGCGCGTCCCATGCCGACCAGGCCGTCCACCATCACGAGCGAGGCGATGATGATCAGGCCGCCCAGCAGCGAGTTGTCGGGGCCGGTCATGGCGGGCTGCACGGCGTTGGCGACCAGCAGGATCAGGACGAGG
>VBGQ01000019.1:0-2802 GCA_005882055.1 Chloroflexota bacterium | reverse complement strand
CGATCGACTTGGCGTCCTCGATATCGCCGCCATCGATTGCGGCGAGTGCCTCGGCGAGCGTCATCTGCACCACCTCGAGGTCCTCGTCCTCCGGGTGCTGGACGCCACTGGCCGTGTGCAGCCCCGTCGCCAGGAAGACCGTCAGGTACTCGGTGCAGAACCCCGGGGCGGTGAAGAACGCGGGTCCCTGCTCCCAGGCATCGGCTTCGAGCTCGGTCTCTTCGGCCAGCTCTCGCGCGGCCGTGGTCGCGGGCTCTTCACCGGGATCGAGCGTTCCCGCAGGGACCTCCAGGAGGGCGCGGCCGGCGGCGTGACGCCATTGGCGGACGAGGGCCAGGCGCTCGCCATCCCACGGCAGCATCGCAACCGCACCGGGATGCTCGAGCACCTCACGCGTGGCCCGACGTCCGTCATCCAGGACGACCTCGTCGACGCGGACCCGCACAAGGCGCCCGACGAAGGGACGCCGGCTCTCCACCGTCCGCTCAGGCATCGGTCTGGTGGCCCTCATGTGCGCGCTCGGGGCGACCATCGTACCGGAAGGTCCCGGCCAGCCTCGGCTGCTAGAGTGCGTGGCCGGAAGCCCGGCTGCCGGGGGAGGTCCCGTGATCGAGGTCCATGGCCTCGGGAAGCGCTTTGGCGCGCTCGAGGCGGTCCAGAACCTGAGCTTCACCGTGGGGGACGGTGAGATCTTTGGGCTGCTCGGCCCCAACGGCGCCGGAAAGACGACCACGGTGCGCATGCTTGCCGGCCTGGTGGTGCCGTCATCGGGTGCGGCGCGGATCAAACTACGGCCGCCTCTATGGCTTGACCGGGGCGACCCGGCGGCGCGCCGTGGATCGCTACCTGGGGGTCGTCGACCTGACCGAGGTGGGGGATCGCCGGGTCGCTGGCTTCAGCAAGGGGATGCGCCAGAAGGTCGCGATCGCCCGTGCGCTGCTCCACGAGCCGGAGGTCATCTACCTCGACGAGCCGACCAGCGCGCTCGATCCGTCCGCGGCCAAGAACATCCGCGACTTCGTGAGCGACCTCCGCGAAGCGGGCCGCTCGATCGTGATCTGCACCCACAACCTGGATGAGGCGGAACGGCTCTGCGATCGGATCGGGATCATTCGCCGCACACTGATCGAGGTCAACACGCCGGCGGGGCTGCGGCGTCATGGTCGACTGGCCACGGTCCACGTTCAGCTGGCGGCCTCCGATGGCGAGGCGCGCCGCCTGCTCGAGGCGCTCGCGCCGCTTCCCTTCGTGATGGGTGCCCGCGAGCACGAGGGCACCCTCCAGGTCGAGGTGCGCGATCCGCGGCGGGACAACCCCGAGCTGGTGTCGACGCTCGTGGCGCATGGGGCGCGCATCGTGGGGGTCCGCGAGGAGGCTGCCAGCCTCGAGGATGTTTACCTGGACATGGTGGGCGAGACCAACGGACGGGAGGGAACCTGACCGATGCGCATCGGGTACGTCAGCGCGGTCTTCGGCAAGGAGTGGCGGGATCTCCTCTCGAACCGTGTGCTGCTCGGCGCGGTGGCCTTCCCGGCGATCGTCTTCGCGGCCATTCCCACCGGCCTGGTCGCCTTCATCCAGGCGCGCAACCTGGATCCGAACCAGATCGGTCAGATCCAGCAGTACATCGCCCAGTTCCCGAACCTGTCGCCCAAGCTCGCGGCCGAGGCGTTCATCATCACCAACTTCATGGCCTACTTCCTGATCATCCCGGCCATGGTGCCGATGGCGCTCGCCACGCAGTCGGTGATCGGCGAGAAGCAGGCTCGTTCCCTGGAGCCGCAGCTCGCGACCCCACTGGAGGTCCCCGAGCTGCTCGCCGGCAAGACGATCGCCGCCGCCCTGCCCGCGGTGCTCGCGACCTGGGCCGTCTTCCTGGCCTACGGCCTCGTCAACGGCGCCATCGCCGACACTCGCCTGACGCGCCTGGTCTTCAGCGAGACGTGGCTCTTCGCGATGATCACCCTCGTGCCGCTCATCTGCCTGTTCAGCGTCCTGCTGGGGATCGTGGTCAGCAGCCGTGTGACCGATGCGCGGACCGCGCAGCAGATCGGCGGCTTCGTGGTGCTGCCCATCATCGGTATCGCGGTCGCCCAGTTCTTCGGCGGGCAGGCGACCTTCACCTTCAGCCAGGTCGTGTTGGGCGACCTGATCGTGCTCGTCCTGGTCGGGGCGGTCCTGACGGTCGGCTCCTGGGCCTTCGACCGCGAAACGATCCTTACCCGACTCGGCTAGGGCGCGCCGGGCTGACCTTCGGAAGGCGCCTATCTCGACTCCCGAGATGCGACTCGTGGTCGCGTTGTGTGCCGTGGGTGGGGTGCGCACGCGGGCGAGGTGCCGGATTGAGCGTGAAAACGGTCGCACGCGTCGCGCAAGTCGTCCCGGAGCTACGTAATGCGACTGCCATTCGCAGACCGCAAGTCGGTATGGCCGTCACGCCACAAGGGCCGCCGCTCGACAGCGACGGCCCTTGCATCGGTGCGAGCGCAGCGGATCAGCCCTTGACGGATCCTCCAACGATGCCGCGCACGAAGTAGCGCTGCAGGCTGAAGAAGACGGCGAGCGGCAGCAGCATGCTGAGGAATGCGGCCGCTCCCAGGAATTGGGTCCCGCCTCCGATCGAGTTCACCAGGCCGGTGAGATACACCGGCAGTGGATTGTTGTCCGGATTGACGACACTCAGGTAGACCAGCGCGACGAGCAGGTCGTTCCAGACGAACAGGAACTGGAAGATGGCAAGCGCCGCGAGTACCGGCACGCTCATTGGAATGGCCAGACGGAAGAACGCTGTCACCGGACTCG
>VBGQ01000230.1 GCA_005882055.1 Chloroflexota bacterium | reverse complement strand
CTGATGCTGGGCGGCCTGGGCGCCTGGTTCGGGTTCCTGCTGCTCAGCCGCCTGGCGCTGCTCGTCGACCGCATCAGCTTCCTGCTGGGCGATTGGCTGGGCGTGCTCCGATGAGCGACCATGAACCGATGCTGACCGCAGCCTTCGCCACCGGGCGCACGGCGCCGCACCCGACCGCGGAGACGTCGCTGCTCATCGACGTCGGCTCGGCATGGACCAAGGCGAGCGTGGTGGGGCGAACGCGCGGCCGCTGGCGGATCGTGGCGCACGCCGCGCAGCCCACCCAGTGGGGCGAGCAGGCCCTCCTCGAGGTGCTCACAGAGCGCCTGCGCGACGTCGTCGACGGGCGCCTGCGCGACGAGGTGCCCGCGATCCTGGAGGCCGCAGCGCGGATCACCTGCCACACGCCGGCGCGACCGGGGCGCCTGGGGGTCGCTGCGGTGACCGCGGAGGTCTCCGGGTCGGCGGCCCGCAATGCCGCGGAATCCGCCGGATGGGTGGTCGTCGAAGAAGCCGCGGCCGATGACGGCCGCTCCCTGCCGGAGCGGCTCGCGACGCTGACCGCGGCGGACGTCGACGCGTGGCTGGTGGTTGGCGGCTTCGACGACGCCCGTCCAGAGCAGGCCCTGGAGGCCGCGGCGCTGGTCGCCGCGGCGCGCCGCGGCGGGCGCACGCCGGTCATCTGGGCGGGATCCGCGGCATTGACCGATGAGGTGGCCGCCTGCTTCGAGCCCGGCGTGGTGGCTGCGATCCCCAATCCACGTCCCGACGCGACGACCGAGGACCTCGCGCCGCTGCGTCATCGGCTCGAGGAGCTGCTCGATCGGCTCGTGGAGTCGGGGGGAACGCGCAACCTGGCGCCCATTGGCTTTCGACGAACGATCGAGGAGATCGCCCGCGAAGATAAGCTGCGGGTCGTAGGGGTCGACCTGGGAGCGCGCTACGCGACCTGGGCCTTCGCCGATGGAACGGTGGATCCGATGATCGTGGACTCACGCGTCTATGCCGCGGGGGGCATGGGCTCGCCGTCGCTCGCCACCACATCGGCGATCGGGCGCCTCGCGCGCTCGCTGGCGCTGCCGGTGGACGAGCTGGCGGTCGCCGACACGCTGCAGAACATGCGCGCCCGACCGGCCGGGCTGCCCTTCTCCGAGGAGGAGCTGCAGGTCGTGCATGCCGCCGCGCGCCTGCGGTTGGCGGCGCTCGCCGAGCAGCGCATGCCCGACTCGGTCGACCTGCTCATCGGTGCCGGCCGCGTGCTCGCCGCGGCGCCCACCCCCATGCGCGCCATGCGCATCGTGCTCGACGGGCTGCGACCGCTGGGCGTCACGCAGGTGGCGCTCGACGGAGCGGGCGTCCTCGCACCCCTCGGCTCACTGCCGGACGACGAGATCGCCGAGGGGATCGGCGTGCTGCGCGACGACCTGCTCGTTCCGCTCGGGACGACGGTCGTGACGCGGGGCGGTCGATCCGGGCAGGCCGCTGCCGCGTGGGGAGCGCGCCGAGCTCGACCTCGAGCTGGAAGGCGGAGCCACGCTCCCCGGCCCGCGACGCACGCACCGCCTGCGGACCGAGGTGACCGGTGGCTCGGTCGGGATCGTGCTCGACGCTCGCGACGCCCCGCTCCTGCTCCCGCGACGGCTCGACGACCGCCGCGAGGTGATCGCCGGCTGGCTCGAGACGCTGCTGCGGGAACCCGTCCCCGGGCGCCCGCGGGAAGCCGCAGCCGAGCGCGAGCCGGCGCGGCGCGGATTCCGCCGCTTCCGCGTGGGTCGCGACTCGGCCGGCCGCGAGCAGCAGTCTCGCGGCGAGTCCGACGACAGCGAGGACCAGGAGACGCCCAACGGAGGAGGGGACGCATGACCCTCAGCCGACGACCGATGGAGAACGGTGAGCCCGCGGTCCACCGCGTGCCCCTTCCGCGCGGAGCCGTCCCCCACGTGCGGACCGGCAGCCAGGTCCGTCCCGACCAGGTGCTGGCCAGCAGGCGCGAGGTCGGTGAGCCGCTGCGCATCTCGCTGACGAGGCCCCTGGCGCGGCGTCCCTCGGAGGTCGGCGAGCTGCTGCTGGTGACCCCGGGCGCTCGACTGGATCCGGACCAGCCCATCGCGCGCGGCCCGGATGGACGCGAGGTGCGCTCGCCGGGCCATGCCATCTTCCTGACATACAGCGAGTCAGATGGCTCTGCTCTGCTCGTGCTGCTGGGCGCGGAGGCGCCGGTGATCGGGCACGTCCACGGGACCGTCCTGCAGGTGACGCGCGGCTTTATCAGCGTGGCGGTCCCGGGAGCCCGTCTCGAGGGCGTCGGCGGTACCGGCGACGCGGTGCACGGCGAGCTGGCGGTGGCCGTGCACACCCATGACGAGGAGCTGCGAGCCGGCGCCATCGACGTGTCGGCCGCCGGCAAGATCCTGATCGGTGGCTCGCGCGCCTCCGCCGAGACGCTGACGCGGGCACGGGCCATGGGCGTCGCGGGCATCGTCCTGGGAGGGATTCTCGACAAGGAGCTGCGCGACTTCACCGCCATCCAGCGCCGGCGCCGGGAGATCGGCGGGATGACCGGCTCGTTCGCCGTGGTGCTGCTCGAGGGATTCGGCAAGGTGGCGCTCGACGCCCAGCTGTTCGGCTGGCTGCGGGCGCACGCGGGTCGCATGGCCAGCCTCTTCGGCGAGGAGCACCTGCTCTACGTCCACGAGGCCACGGGGCCCCCGCTGCGCACGCAGATGGCGGAGATCGGCGACAGGGTCGTGATCCATCGGCGGCCGTTCCAGGGACGCAGCGGGGTGCTGGTGGGGGTCCTCGACGACCTGCACGAGACGCCTTCGGGGATCCCGGCGGTCACCGGGGTCGTGCGCCTGGAGGACGGCCGGCTCGCTCCCATCCCGCTCGTGAACCTGGAGGCCACCATCGCGCCGAGCCGCCACTGACCGGAGCCAGGAGGCCGGCGTTCCTATACTTTCCGGCATGGATCGTTCGGCCGCGCCCGCCGCGCCGCGCGTGCCGCCCCGACCCACGGCAGCGGCCCGCGGTACGCTGGCGAGCTCTTCTCCCGACAACACGAGGTCCATTGGTCGCGCGCTGGGCGCCGCCGCGGAGCCCGGCACGCTGCTCGCGATGATCGGTCCGCTGGGAGCCGGCAAGACGGTCCTCGCCAAGGGCGTTGCCGAGGGACTGGGCGTCGGCAGCGTGGTCAACAGCCCCACCTTCGTGCTGATGAACGAGCACCGCGGCCGCCTGACGCTGTACCACGTCGACGCCTACCGCCTCGACGACCCGGAGGAAGCGCTCGCCGCGGGCCTCCTCGACGAGCGCCAGGCGGGCGGCGTGACGGTCGTCG
>VBGQ01000104.1 GCA_005882055.1 Chloroflexota bacterium | reverse complement strand
CTGATGATCCAATCCGCCGGGTGGGGAAGCTCCACCTGACCCCCTGGAAGAGCCGACAGGATACCGGCGGGTACCAGCCCTGACTAGTACCAATGTATTTGACATTGGTGATGATTTGTGGGGATCGGTGCGGGAAGGCTCGCACTCTGCGTTGCGGCCGGACACCACGGGCCTATTTGCGCGTGGTACTCGGGTACTGGCGGCGCGGGGCGCCGCGTTCAGTTCGTGCGGCCGCGCGGCTCGAGCAGGACGACCTGCGTCTCCTCCGGCAGGTTGCTGGGCGTGACCTGCGCCTTGGGCTGCCGGGAGGCATCGGCGGCCCCCATCTCGTGGAGGAACCTCTCCGGTCCGAGCAGGTCGGTGGAGGCGCCACTGATCGCGTAGTGCATGGGGATCACGATCCGCGGGCTCACCTGCGCGACAACCTCAGCAGCCTCCGCGGGAGAGATGGTGAACTGGCCGCCCGCGGGCACCAGTAGCACGTCGATGGGGCCTAGCTCGGCCAGCTGCTCATCGGTCAGCAGGTGTCCCAGGTCACCGAGATGGCACACGTGCACGCCGTCGATCTCGACCGCGAAGACGAGGTTCTCGCCGCGCTGCGCGCCCCGCTCTCCATCGTGGAAGGTGCGGATGCCGATGACCAGCAGGTCGCGGAACTCGTATTCCCCCGGCCGGGTCAGGGTCAGCCCCGCGGTGATGGAGCGGGTATAGGCGTGGTCCGCGTGGTCGTGGGAGATCGTCAGCAGGTCGACGTCGTGCTTGCCCGCCACGAAGCCGGTTGCCGGTGGGCAGGGATCGGAGATGACGGTCGCGTCACGTCCGCGCAATCGGAAGCAGGCGCGGCCGTACCAGGTGATCTCCATCGGTGGACCGATGCTAACGGAAAGCACGAGCGCCGGTGCCCGCCCAATGACACCGGCGCTCGAAGGAGGGAGGGTGGAGGTAGAAATCCGTAAGGATCTCCAACTCGCACGCTGAAGGCTAGAGAGCCGATGTGAACGTCAAACACCGGCGGTCGTAAAGAAACCTGAATCTTCAGCGCGATGGTTGGCGGGTGCGACAATGCGCGCCCCATGCCTGGGCTCTTTCCTCGCGCGGTGGCCGTCGCCACCTCCCTGCTGGCCGTGGTGGCGATCGTCATCCTGGCCTTCCGCGGCACGGGTCCAGGGGTTGTGCTGCGTCCGGCGGCAAGCCCGCCGGCCTCCCTCGCACCAACCCGCGCCAAGCCTCGCCCCGCCCGCCATCATCACGCGCGCCCAGCTGGCGGCCGAGCTCCGCAGCCGGTTTGAGCACGATTACCCGCCTGCGCGGCGAGCGGCCGACAACGTCATGTTCCGAGCGCTGGGATTGCTGACCGCCAGCCAGGACATCGGCGAGCTCCAGCTGCGCCTCCTGAGCGGGCAGGTCATCGGCTTCTACGACAACGAGACCAAGCGAATGAGCCTGGTCAGCGAAAGCGGCATCGGTCCCGGGGTGAAGATCACCTATGCGCACGAGTACACGCACGCGCTCCAGGATCACGCGTTCGGTCTGGCTTCGCTGCAGCTGTCAGCCCCGGGTGAGGACGACCGTGACCTCGCCAGGCTTTCCCTCGTCGAGGGGGACGCAACGGTGCTGATGCTCCAATGGGCACTCGATCACATGACGCCGCAAGAGCTCCTTGGGGTGAGCCAGGGTCCAGCGCCGAACATGACCGACATTCCCGCGTGGATGGTCGACGACCTGGAGTTTCCCTACACGGCCGGAGAGCAGTTCGTCACGAACCTGCGTGCGTCCGGCGGAACGTCCGCGCTCGACGCCGCCTTCCGTTCGCCGCCGGCGTCGACCGAGCAGGTCCTGCATCCCGACAAGTACAAGAGCCGCGAGGCGCCCCTGAAGGTTGCGGCGCCCGCGCTCGCGGCCGGTCTGGGAGGCGGTTGGCGCGACCTGCCGGCCGACACGCTGGGCGAGGCCATGGTCCGATTCTGGTTGCAGGGAGTGGGCGATGCCAATCCCCTCGCCCAGCAGGCGGCGGATGGCTGGGGCGGCGATCGCCTGGTGGCCGCCACCGGACGCGGCGGTGCGTTCGCGGTCGCCTGGCGTCTCGCATGGGATTCGTCGGCCGACGCGGCGCAGTTCGAGCAGGGATATCGAGCGGCGGCGCCGCACCTGAAGGTGTCGGGCAGGCTCGTGCGCGTCTCGGACCGAGAGATCCTTGTGGTGCAGGGCTCATCGTTGGCGATCGTGGATCGGGCTGTTGCTGCGCTCAGCTAGCTCCGCGACTACATCGTCTCCGGAGCGCTGATTCCCAGAGTTCCGAGGCTGTTGGCCAGCACCAGACGCACGGCGTCGACGAGAGCTAGGCGAGCTGCGGAGAACCGCCCCTCGTCCGGGTCATCGGTGAGGACCCGGCAGTCGCGGTAGAACTGGCTGAACAGGTTCGCCACCTCCAGGCAGTACTTCGGCACCTCGTGCGTCTCCCGCCGGGCGGCGGCATCGGAGATGACGTCGGGCAGGCGCAGCAGCTCTCGGATGAGCGCCTGCTCCGCGGGATGCCGGAGCAGGTCACGAGCCTGCTCGGTGGAGGGCTCGACGCCTCGATCCGTGGCGTTGCGGAGGATGGAGCGGCAGCGCGCGTGCGCGTACTGCACGTAGTAGACGGGATTCTCGTTGCTCTGCCGCTTGGCGAGCTCGATGTCGAAGTCGATCCCGGTGGTCGTCGCCCGCGACCCGAAGAACCAGCGCGCCGCGTCTGGACCGATCTCCGCCAGCAGCTCGTCGAGGGTCACGAACTCGCCAGCTCGCTTGCTCATCCCGATCTCGGTTCCGTCGCGGACGAAGCGCACCCAGGCCATCAGCAGCCAGTGGACCGATTGGGGATCGAAGCCCAGCGCCTGCGCGGCGGCACGGTTCCGGGCGACGGTGCCGTGGTGGTCCTCACCCCACAGGTAGATCAGCTCGTCGAACCCACGCGAGAACTTCTGGGCCAGGTAGCCGATGTCCGAGGCAAAGTACGTGGGCTGGCCGTTGGACCGATACACCACCCGGTCCTTGTCGTCGCCCAGGCGCGAGGAGCGGAACCAGGTCGCGCCGTCCTTCTCGTAGACGTCACCGGCCGTCCGGAGCTGTTCGATGGCGCGGTCCACCCATCGCTCCCGATAGAGCGAGCCCTCGCTGGTCCACACGTCGAAGCGCACCCCCAGGCGCTGGAGGCTCTCCTCGATCCCGGCGCGCACGCGCTCGCTTGCCCAGCGGCCGAGCACCTCACCGGGGTCCGCACCCGGCGCGGTGGCTGCCGCCCAGGTCTCGTCGGGCAGGTTTGCCGCCAGGTCCGCGACGTATGCGCCGTGGTATCCGTCCTCGGGGATCGGCTCATCTTTTCGGCGCGCCAGGACCGAGAGGCCCAGGTTGCGAACCTGGGCGTTGAAGTCGTTGAAGTAGTACTCGCGCGTCACGCGGTGGCCCACGGCCTCGAGGACCCGGCACAGGAGATCGCCGACGAAGGCGCCACGCGCGTTACCCAGGGTGAGTGGACCGGTCGGGTTGGCGCTGACGAACTCGACGTTCACCGAGCGGGGGCGCAGGACGGGTACGCGGCCGTACGCCGACCCGGCATCCAGCATTTCCGCCACCTGGTCCGCAACCCATCCCGGCTCGAGCCGGAGGTTGATGAAGCCGGGCGGCGCGACCTCGGCGGACGCCATCGCCTCGGGGAGGTGGACGGCCGCGACGAGGGCCGCCGCGATGCGCATCGGCGCCATGCCGGCCATCGGGGCCAGCTGCATCGCGGCATTCGTCGCGAAGTCCCCGTGCTCGGCGCGCGCCGGGCGCTCGATGCGCACCGCGGGCAGCTCGGACGCATGGGGAATCGTCAGGTCCCCGCGAGCGATCGCCTCGTCGCGGGCGGCCTCCACCGCCGCACGCAGAACCTCTCGGACGCTGCTCATGGGCGGCGCATGGTAGCGGGGCTAGCGGTCGCGTGCCAGACGGAGCTCGAGTGCCTGGTCCGGCGTGAACTCGCGAAGGCCCAGGGCGTCCGCGGCAACCTCGAGGAGGGCAGCGGTGGGCGCCAGTCCGATCAGCTCGCAGTGATCGACATCGGTCCCGGCTTCGCGGGCGAGGCGCCGGATCTCGTTTACGACCGCGGCGATCCCGGTCTGTTCCCAGTCGACGAGGTTGAGGCTGACCTGCGCCAACGGGCGTTCGCCCGGGTTCTCGAGGAGGAGGCCCATGGCCTGCACAGCCGGCAGCCCGCCGGACGACTCACGAATGACCCCGGCGATGCGCCGGGCAACGTCGACCTCCTCCGTCGCAAGGTTTACGTTGAACGCGATCAGGGGCTTGCGCGCCCCGACCGCCACGGCACCCCCGCGCGGGTGGATGCGGGCGGGACCGAAGTCCGGGTCGCGCTCGGGGTTGGTGCCCAGCTCGAGCTTGAGGCCTTCGTACTGGCCGCGCCGCACGTCGGCCAGGCGTGTGCGATCCGGCCGCAGGGCCGCCGCGCCGTACAGGTAGACCGGCAGGTCATAGAGTTTGGCGATCAGCTCGCCGAAGCGGCGCGCGAGGTCCACGCACTCCTCGAGGCGCGTGGTCCCCAGCGGGACGAAGGGGATGACATCGACGGCGCCGATGCGCGGGTGCGCGCCCTCGTGCTGGCTCATGTCGATCAGCTCCAGGGCTCGCCCGACGGCCGCGGTGGCAGCCCTGACGACGGGCTCCGCGCTGCCCGCGAAGGTCACCACGCTGCGGTTGTGCGTCTCGTCGCGCGACTGGTCGAGGAGCGTCACGCCGTCGATCTGACCGATTGCGTGAACGATCTCGGCGAGCACTTCCGGGCGGCGTCCGTCCGAGAAATTCGGGACGCACTCGATCAGGCTCGCCACCTCGCGATCTTAGCGCCCACCGGCTTCACTCCTGCCGGATGTACGCTCCGGTTGATGGCCAGTCGTCCCGACGATCCTGATCGCCACCCAACGGCCGGGTGCCCGTGAGCGGCACGCTCTACCTGGTGCCGGTGCCCATCGGGAATCCCGGGGACATCACCCTGCGTGCCCTCGAGACGTTGCGCCGCGTGGGCCTGGTGGCCGCCGAGGACACGCGTCACTTCGCAACGCTGCAACGCGCCCACGGCCTGAAGGGCAGGGCTCTCTCGCTGCACGACCACAACGAGGCGGGGCGCGTCCCCGAGCTGGTTGCTCTAATGGTGGATGGGACGGACGTCGCGGTGGTGAGCGACGCGGGCACTCCGGTGCTCAACGACCCCGGCTATCGGCTCGTCGCGGCAGCGCTCGCAGCGGGGATCGCGGTCGTCAGCCTGCCGGGCGCCTCGGCGATCACCACGGCGCTCGCCGGCTCGTCGTTGCCGCCCGTGCCCTTCCGCTTCTGTGGCTTCCCACCTCGCGCACGCCTCGCGCGCGCGACCTTCTATCGGGCGCTGGCTTCGGAGCCGGCGACCCTTGTGCTGTTCGAGGCGCCACACCGATTGGTGGCGTCACTCCGTGACGCGCGCGCAGCGCTCGGCGATCGCGCCGCGTGCCTGGCCCGAAACCTCACCAAGCCACACGAGCGCTACCAGCGGGCGACGCTCAGTACCTTGATCGCGGACCTGGAGGGGGAAGCCACCGTTCGCGGGGAGTCCACGGTGGTCATCGAAGGCGCGGCCCGCGCGGGGGCGCGCGCGAACCAATCCACCGCCGATCCCAGTAAGGCCGCCGCGCTGCTGCTCCGCGAGGGCGCTCCTCCCCGCGCGGTCGTGGCGCTCCTGACCGCCAGCTTTGGTTGTTCGCGGCGTGCTGCGTACCGGCTCGCGCACCGTCAGGGGGAGGGGGAGTGAGCCAGGAGCCACCCGACGACGCCGAGGTCCAGGTGGTCTCCGGCATCGTGGCGGGCTCGCGCCGCTATCGATCGGTCGATCCGGCAGTCGTCCGGCGCGTGGCTTCGGAGGAGCTGCCTCGGGCGCGCAACCGCGAGGACGCGGTCAAGCGCGTGAAACGTCGTCTCCACCAGGCGGTGGGCGCCTATCGAGCCACGGGCGCCGCAGGCGCCGGTGGCCTCGCGCGCGACCTCGATCGGCTGCGGACCGCGCGGGAACGTGACCCGGATGCGCGTCTGGGGGACGAACTGCGCGCGGCCTGCCGCGACCTCCTCGCGCGTCACGCATCGACTCGTGAGCGGCTTCCATTCCTCGACCGGCTCTACGCCGGCGTCTGGGACGCCGTCGGCGGCGTGCCCGCCAGCCTCCTCGACCTGGGCTGTGGGCTGGCCCCCCTCTCACTGCCCTGGATGGGCCTGGAGGCGAGTGCGCACTATCACGCCATCGACGCCGACATCGGGGCCATCGGACTCGTCGACGCCTTTCTTTCCATCGTCGGGCAGGCGCACGCCGCAGAGGTGCGCGACCTCGCCGCGCCCATTGGGCCGCAAGCGGCGCAGCCCGCGGACGTTGCGCTGCTGCTCAAGCTGGTCCCGATCCTCGACCGACAGGATCCCTCCGCGGCACAGCGGCTCGTGCAGGGACTGGCGGTGCGGCACGTCGTCGCCAGCTTCCCCGTCCGCTCCCTCGGCGGGCACGCACGCGGGATGGAGGCCACCTATCGTCGCCGCGTCGAGGCGCTCGTCAGCGCCCTGGGGCCTAGGGTGCGGGTGCAGACGGAGACATCGGTGCCCAACGAGCTGGTCGTGGTGCTGACGCTTGGCTGACCCTCTCGTGACGCGCCGCGCGACGCTCGCGGTGCCGACCTTCCTGCCCGACGCGACCCGCGCCGGGGTGCGCGGCGTGTCGAGCGAGGATCTCACCCGCGTCGGCGTGGAGGGTGTCATGGTCAACGCCTTCCATCTGCTCCGGCGTCCTGGTGCTCGGGCGATGCAGGCTGCGGGCGGGATCCATCGGTTCATGGGCTGGCGCGGCCCGGTGCTGAGCGACTCAGGAGGATTCCAGGTCTGGTCGATGATCCGCCAGGACCCCGCGCGCGGCGTGATCCGGGACCGCGAGGTGATCTTCCGCGAGCCCTCGACGGGCCAGAAGTGGATCCTCACTCCCGAACGCGTGGTCCAGCTGCAGTTCCAGCTGGGATCCGACGTGGTTGTCTGCCTCGACGACTGCACCGATGCGGAGGCCCCCTACGACGAGCAGGCGCGCAGCGTGGAGCGCACCGTCGCCTGGGCGCGCCGATCGCGCGACGAGTTCGATCGCCTGGCTGGCCAGCTGCGGGACGATCAGGCGGCGCCCAAGGTGTTCGCAGTGGTGCAGGGCGGCGGCATCGAGGGACTGCGGCGCGAGTGCGCGACCGAGCTGGCGCGCGTTGGATTCGACGGGTACGGCTTTGGCGGATGGCCGTTCTCGGCCGATGGCGCCCTGCTCACCGACGCGCTGGGCTGGGTGGTCGACGCGCTGCCGGCGTCGGCAACCAAGCACGCCCTGGGGATCGGCCGGCCGGACCACCTGGTCAGCGCCTTCGCCCTGGGCTACTCGCTGTTCGACTGCGCGCTGCCCACCCGCGACGCGCGGCATGGCCGTCTCTACGCATTCCGCGCGGGCTATCCGCAGCGCCGGCCGCGGCCGGGAACGGGCTTCTTTCGCGCGCTGCATATCTTCGATGCCCGCTACCGCTCCGACCACGAGCCACTCGAGGCAGGCTGCGACTGTCCGACCTGCGCGACCTACAGCCGCGCCTACCTGCACCACCTTTTCAAGGTCGGAGACACGAGCGCGGAGCGGCTGGCCACGCTGCACAACCTGCGCTTCTACGTTCGCCTCGCCGAGAAACTTCGGCGCCCCGACTAGGCCTCGGCCGCGGCCGCCTGCCGTGGGTCGTCGCGACCGATGGGATCGGGGTCGCGACCCCGTGCGCGGGCGAGGCGCTCTGCGAGGAGCTGCAAGGGGATGGCGCTGCCCAGGATCGCCTCTGCGAGTGGTGCGATCCCATTCGCCTCGGGCGCCGTCAGCCGCCCGGCGGGCGTGAGCTCCAGCGGAACCTGGGTACCGAGACGTGCGCCGAGGATGGCGACTGTTGGCATCCCGAGGGCACGCGCGGATCGCAGGGCCGCCAGGGCTTGGTCGCGTACCGGCTCGCCGCCCGGTTCGGCATCGGTCAGGAGCAGGACGAACCCCGTCTTCGCGGTGGCGGCGGCGAGATGGCCGTGGCGCACCGTCTCCGTGTGCAGGGCGGTCGCGGGCAGCTCGGATCCCTCCTCGACCTTGAGCGCCAGCTCTCGGGCCGAGACGAGGTCGATGCCTGCTCCCGCCACCACCAGCCGCACGCAGGTCGCCAGGGCGCTGGCCGCGTCCTGGGCGGCCAGCTCGTCGGTCGCGATCTCGAGCAGCGCTCGCAACGCCACGGGATCGAGCTCGCCGCCGGCCAGCGCCGAGCTGAGGACGGCCGCGACCACGATCGGAGAGAGGTAGCCGACCGTGTGGCACCAGCTCTGGTCTTGTTCACGGGTCTCGAGCACGAGCTCGACGGCCGCCGCGCCGGGCGAGCGGCGACTGACAGTCACCAATGCCGTCCGTGCGCCGGTCGCGCGCGAGCGCGTGAGCGCCTCGTTGGTGGCCCACGTTCCCCCTTCGTGGGAGAACCCGATGACCAGTCCGCCGGGCTGGGGCCGGCGGGCCAGGTCGAGCGCCTGGCTGGCACCCACCAGGTGCGCGCGTTCAGGACCGATGGCGTCCGCCAGCAGGGCGGCCGCAGCCATGGCTGCGTGCTCACTGGTCCCGCATCCGGTGGTCGTGATCGGCTCGTTGCGCTCCACCGCCAGCCGGGTCGACTCGAGGAGCTGGCTCATGGCCGGGTTGGCCAGCGAGCGCTGCGCGACGCGCTCGGCCATCGCAGGCTCGGCGGCAATCATCTCGGTCATCAGGTAGGGCGGTCCGGGCCG
>VBGQ01000238.1 GCA_005882055.1 Chloroflexota bacterium | reverse complement strand
GCGAGCCTGGCGGCCGGGCACCATTTCGAGATTCGGGTGGGGAAGGGCTCCCGGGATGCCGACGGCAATTCGATCCGCGCGACGTATCGCTTCTATTCGAGGTCGGCGCTCAAGGCGGCGGCGCCCGCCGCGAACACGGCGAGCAACTACCGTCCCGTGTATTCGATGCCGCCGCCGAGCGGCAGCGCCGGCTCCTACGCCCTGTCGCTGATCAACGCGTCACGCGCCGCCTACGGCTTCGCGCCTTTGCGCTTGGACGCGGCGCTCTCTGGCGTCGCCCAGGCGCACGCCACCGACCAGGTGGTGAACAACTACTTCAGCCACAACAGCCTCAACGGCATGACGCCGGAGGACCGGATGCGCGTGGCTGGGATCAGCTTCACGCACTCCGGCGAGAACCAGTGCTACGACTACGGCAGCGTCACCAGCGCGATCGCGTGGTGCCATTCAGTGATGATGGCCGAGCCGTATCCGGGCCAGTGGAACCACATTGCCAACATCCTGGATCCCAACTTCACGCGGGTCGGATTCGGCTATGCGGTCAAGAGCAACGGCGAGGTCATCATGACCTGGGACTTCGCAGGCTAGCCCTCGCGGCCTTCGGCCGCGCCTCTCGCGGCCTCTTCGGCCCGCAGTTCGCGGGGTCCGGAGGCCCGGGAGGCCGGTGCTACACTCCCTGACCGATGCCGCGCCCCCGCTCAGCCGGCGGCGACCGTGACGATCTGGTGATCGTCGAATCGCCCGCCAAGGCCAAGACCATCGAACGCTACCTTGGACCCGGTTATCGGGTGCTCGCCAGCTACGGCCATGTCCGCGACCTCCCCGCCAAGGCGCTGGGCGTCGACCTCGACCATGACTTCGCCCCGCGCTACGAGCCCCTCAAGGATCGTCGTCGCGAGCTCGACAAGCTCGTCAGCGAGGCCCGCCACGCGGGCCAGGTGTGGCTGGCGACGGACCTGGACCGCGAAGGCGAATCGATCGCCTGGCACATCGCCGAGTACGCCGGTCTGACCGAAGACCAGGTCCGCCGCGTCACCTTCAACGAGATCACCAAGGATGCCATCGACGCGGCCTTCGCCCACCCGCGTGCCATAAACCTTGACCTGGTCAACGCACAACAGGCCCGGCGCGTGATCGATCGGCTGGTGGGCTACAAGCTCAGCCCGCTGGTCGCCAGCAAGATCCGCCGAGGCCTCTCCGCGGGGCGCGTGCAGAGCGTGGCGGTGCGGCTGGTGGTGGACCGCGAGCGGGAGATCGCCGCGTTCGTCACCGAGGAGTACTGGACGTTGGCCGCCGAGCTCCGGCGCGCCGGAGGCGGTGCAACCTTCAGCGCCGAGCTGAGCCGCATCGATGGCGCCAAGGTCCGCATCGGTTCCGAGGCAGAGGCCCGCGCCCACGAGGAGGCCCTGCGCGGCGAACGCTTCGTGGTTGGGGCCGTTACCCGAACCGAGCGGCGCAAGTCGGCGCCCCCACCCTTCACGACCAGCACCCTGCAGCAGGAGGCCTCGCGCAAGCTCGGATTCGGTGCCACCCGCACCATGCGCGCCGCCCAGTCGCTCTATGAGGGAATCGCCCTGGCGGAGGGCCAGGTCGGCCTGATCACCTACATGCGGACCGATTCGGTCGCCATCGCCTCCAGCGCCGTTGGCGAGGCACGGGCCGTCATCGACTCGCGCTTTGGCGAGGCATTCGTCCCCAAGCGGCCGAATACCTATCGGACCCGGACCCGCGGAGCCCAGGAGGCCCACGAGGCGATCCGGCCGTCCAGCTTCGCGCGGACCCCTGATGCGGTGCGCGACCAGCTCAAGCCCGATGAATTCCGCCTCTACGAGCTCATCTGGAAGCGTGCCCTGGCCAGCCAGATGGCGCCCGCTCGCTTCGACCAGGTGGGCGTGGACGTGGCCGCTGGGCGCTACACACTGCATGCTGGGGCGGCCAAGCGCGTCTTCGACGGCTACCAGGCCGTGTACATCGAGGGCAAGGACGACGAGGAGGACGAGCGGCTCTCGGTCCTCCCGGAGCTGACGCAAGGCGAGCCGCTCGACCTGGAGTCGCTTGCGTCCGAGCAGCATTTCACCCAGCCCCCGCCGCGCTACACGGAGGCGACGCTCATCAAGGCGCTCGAGGAGCACGGCATCGGTCGTCCCTCGACGTACGCGCCGACCATGGAGACGATCCGCAAGCGTGGCTACGTGACGGTCGAGGATCGGCGCTTGCACCCGACCGAATCCGCCCTGGGTGCCGATGGTGCGCGGCTTCTGGGAGCCGTTCAACGAGAAGCTGGTCGAGGGGCGCACCAACATCGCCAAGCAGGTCGAGATCACCGACATCGTGTGCCCGGTTTCGGGCGACTTCATGGTCAAGCGCTTCGGCCGCAATGGGTGGTTCCTGGGCTGCTCCGCCTACCCAGAGTGCAAGCACACCATGCCGCTCCCCGGCGAGGAGCCCGAGACGCCACCCGACATGCCGGGCGTCGGCGAGGTCTGCCCGCTCTGTGCCCAGGGCCACCTGGTTGCCAGGCGCGGGCGGTACGGTCCCTTCGTGGGCTGTGATCGCTACCCGGACTGCCGCTATATCAAGAAGGACGCGACCGCCCCGTCAGAGCAATTCGGCGTCTGCCCCAAGTGCGGGATCGGAACGGTGGTTACAAAGCGCTCGCGTCGCGGGGGTCGCCCGTTCTGGGGCTGCAACCGCTACCCCGAGTGCGACTACTCGACCTGGACCCGGCCAGGAGGCGCGCCAGCCGGTGGCCCAGCCAGCGACGGCGACGGGACCGATGGCGCCGCAGCCTCCGGCGACGGTGTAGGCCGGGCGAAGGCGCGGGGTCGGCGAGGCTCCAACCGCCGCCGACGAGGAAGCCAACCGGTCAGCGACCGGTCGCATGGCTGAGGTACCGCGCGGGGGTACCCAGGCAGCGCTCGCGCGCTTCCTGGACCACCTCCGCGGCAGGAATGCCTCTGCCCGCACGATCATCGAGTACCGGCGCAACGCGAGCGAGTTCCTCGCTTTTCTCGAGACCGAGGGCGTCTCGTGGCTCGCCCCGTCGCGGGCGGTGGTTCGCGCTTACCTGGCCTCGCTCGCAGACCGGGGGCTCGCCGCAACGTCGGTGGGCGGCAAGCTCTCCGCGGCCCGCTCCTTCTA
>VBGQ01000103.1 GCA_005882055.1 Chloroflexota bacterium | reverse complement strand
TGATGGAATGTGGCCCGAAGGCAGCGCTTCGGCGTCGAAGGCGAATGGAATGTGCGGGCCATCGACCGGGGTCCAGTTCAGCAGGTCGGGAGCGTATCGGGCTAGAGGACATGCGGCCCCCTGCCTTTTAGTACGGAAGTAACTGTGTTGCAGTTCTCTCTACGGGTGGGCGAGGGTCTTCAGGACCGATTTCGCCGCGAGGTGACCGCACATGCCGTGGACTCCACCGCCTGGCGGGGTCGACGAGGAACACAGGAAGATGGCCGGATCCGGGGTCGAATACGGGTCGAGCCGCAGCGTGGGGCGCGTGAAGAGCTGGAGGAGGTCCTGGCGCCCGCCGTTGATGTCGCCGCCGACGTAGTTCGCGTTGTAGGTCTCGAGCTCAGCCGGCCCCATGGTGTGGCGACCGATGATCCGCTCCCGCAAGCCCGGAGCGAATCGCTCGATCTGGTCGATGATCCGCTCGCTCATGTCCACCGTCGACCCGTTCGGGACGTGGCAGTAGGCCCACACCGTGTGCTTTCCCTCCGGCGCCCGGGAGGGGTCGAAGAGGCTGTGTTGCGCGAGCAGCACGAAGGGTCGCTCCGGATTGCGCCCCTCAGCCACCTCGCGTTCTGAGGCCGCGATCTCCTCGTAGGTCCCTCCCAGATGCACCGTGCCAGCTTCGGCCACCGCCGGGTTCCGCCAAGGGATAGGCCCGTCGAGGGCGAGGTCGACCTTGAAGGCGCCGGGGCCGTATCGGTATTTCCGGAGGGCCTCCGCGTATCGCGTCCCCATCCGCATGCCGGCGATCGACAGCAGCTGGCGTGGCGTCACGTCCAACAGGGCCACGCCGTGGTCGGGCAGGTCCGAGAGCGCGTCGATGCGCCGGTCGGTGATGACCTTGCCCCCGAGCGCGGTCAGCTCGGCCGCCAACGCCTCGGCAATCCGCGACGAGCCGCCCTTGGCTATAGGCCAGCCCACGGCGTGCGCGCTGGTCAGGAAGAGCATCGCGAAGGCGCCGCTCAGCGGCTCCTCGAGCCGGAGCATCGAATGCGCGGCGCAGCCTGCCAGGAGCGCGCGGGCCTGCGGGTGATCGAAGGCGCGGACCAGCCACGAGGCGGGCTGCAGCGCGCCAATCCCGAACCGAGCGAGGCCAAAGGCACGATCCGGCTGGAACGGGATGTGGAATGGCGCCAGCACGTCCTCGATGAGCGCGTCCCAGTGGGCGAGGTTGGGACCGATGAACCGGCGGTATGCCGGCCCATCCGGTCCCAGTGAGGTTGCGCTCGCGTCGACGTCGCGCATCACGAGCGCGGCCGAACCGTCGTCCAGCGGATGGGCGAGCGAGATCGGCGGCTCGATCCAATCCAGTCCTCGCGCTTCCAGGTTCAGCGTTGCGAAGAAGGGCGACGCGCGCGCCAATGGGTGGATCGCGCTGCAAACGTCGTGCACGAATCCCGGGAGGGTCAGCTCGGCTGAACGCATCCCGCCGCCGACCGTGGGTGCCGCCTCGAGCAGCCCGACCGACCGGTTTGCCCTCGCGAGCGTGATGGCGGCCGCGAGGCCATTTGGGCCGCTGCCGACCACCACCGCGTCGTATCGGCCTGCGCTCATCGGCTCAACCCTCGAAGGAGGCGTTCAGGGCGACAGCCGGGAGATAGTCGCCCCGCAGCTCCCGCGCCCACCACGCGCCGGTTGTTCGCCGTTCGCTCCACGTCGTGTAACGGTAGCGGTACAGGCGAGCTCGGACGCTCCGCGGCGGCCGATCCGGGAAGGGGTTCGTGCGGAGGAGCCTCAGCAGTGCTGCATCGTTGCGCAGCAGGCCTTCCAGGAACCGCAGGAACCACTCTTCGCCATACGCGGGCGAGAGCGGCAGGAACCACATCAGCCAATCCAGGCGAAGGTGATACGGGGCGAACTGCGGCGGGCGACGCATCGGATCTCCCGGCTTGCCCTTGAACTCGTACTCCCGCCATTCGCTTGCTTCGGTTGGATCCGCGTCTTGCGTGCCCTCAACGATCACCTCGTCCCGATGACGGGTCACGCTCCCGAACGCTCCGTAGGTGTTGACGATGTGCAGCGAGTTGAACGAGTAGTTCATGAGCTGGCGCCGTCCGAGAAGGTTCCGGACCGGCTGGTAGCTGAGCGCGGCCACCAGCAGGGTCAGACCGATGGCGCCGGCGGTGAAGACCGGCGGTGGCGCCGAGTTCGCGGCGTGAACGAAGGGCAGGAGCGGGCGCAGGAGGGCATCCGGCAGGGCCGCGACCGCGACCACGATGGTGATCCAGTTAAGCCAGGCGTAGTTGCCGCTCACCACCAGGTAGAGCTGGGTCAGGATCATGTAGGTGCCCGCGATGGCGGCGATCGGCTGCGGCAGGAAGAGCCCGAAGGGCACCACCAGCTGGGCGGCGTGGTTGCCGAGCACCTCGAGCCGATGGAGACGCTTCGGGAGCCGATGGAAGTACCAGCTCAGCGGGTTGGGCATGGGCTGCGTCTCGTGGTGGTAGTCGAGGCAGGTCAGGTCGCGCCAGCATTGGTCGCCGCGCATCTTGATCAGCCCGGCACCGAACTCGACGCGGAACGCGAGCCATCGGTACAGGAGGATCACCAACGCCGACGGCGCGATGGCGTCGTCGCCCAGGAAGATGGCCAGGAAGCCGGTCTCGAGCAGGAGGGACTCCCACCCGAATGCATAGAAGGTCTGCCCGACATTGACGATCGAGAGGTAGAGCGCCCACAGCGCGATCCAGCCCAGCATGGTCAGGGGCAGGGAGATCGCCTGGGGGATGCCCAGGAGCATGGTCGCCGCGATGGCTGCCCCGATCCAGCCCACCATCCCCAACGCCCGATCCGAGTAGTGCCATTGGAAGATGCTCGGCGCGCTCAGGAACGGCACTGCGGCGACGAACCGCGGAACCGGCAATAGGCCGCCCTCGCCGAGGAGCGGACGAAACTGGCGTATCGCCACGACGAACGCGATGAGGTAGATCGCGGCCAGACCACGCCCTATCAGGAGCCGGCTGATCGCGTAGTCCGGGGCCAGCAACCAATCGGGGGGCATGGCCGCGGTCCCGGGCGCTGCGGTGGCCAGCGCTCAGAACGCCGCGCCGGCCACCGCCATCGGTCTGCCTAGATTCCGCCGCTCTTGTAGAGGGCAAACATGGCGCCCTGCGGGTCGCTCACGATGGCGAAGCGTCCCCCGGGGTAGTCCTGTGGCGCGACCATCTCCTTGGCGCCGAGCTCGATCGCCTTCTGGAAGGTCGCGTCGACATCATCGACCTTGAAGTAGACCGACCAGTAGCTGGGCACCTCGGCGGGGATGTTCGGCTGCATCTCGAGCGCGCCCGCGATCGCCTCGCCGTCCACGTAGAACTGGGTGTACTCCTGGCCCTCGCCAAACGGGCTCGTCTCGTGGGTCCACTCGAAGATCGACTCGTAGAACGGAATCGCGCGCTCCAGGCCGCGCGAGTTGAGCTCCGCCCAGCCCAGCGAGTTCGCCGCGCCGGAGAGGAAGTTGCGCATGGCACCAGCCTGCCAGGCGGAGATGGCAGCGCCGGTCGGATCGGCGAAGACGGCCATGCGTCCCTGGTCGCCGACGTCGAAGGCCGGCGCAAGCACGGTACCTCCAGCGCTGGAAACCTTCTCGGCCAGGCCATCGACGTCATCGGTGCCGACGTATAGACCCCAGGTGGTGGGGCCCTCCGGCGACATCTTGGGACCGATCCCGGCGACCTGCGCGTCGCCGATCTGGGCCAGCGCGTACCCGCCGTATTGCGGGTCTGGATTCACCTCGATCTGCCAGCCAAAGAGCTTGGCGTAGAAGTCGCGGGCAGCCGCGGCGTCGGGTGTCGCGAGCTCAACCCAGACGAACTTCCGGGCTGTCGCGATGGTGGTCTCGGGCATGGGAACCTCCTGTCGTCCGATCAATGCGCACAGGGAGTGGGGCCCTGCATTGTCGCACCGATCTAGGCTTCGAGCACCGCCAGGATGTTCCCGGCCGGGTCCTTGAACCAGGCGATTGGCGGGCCCTGGTCGCGCATGATTCCGCGCTCGTCCTGGTTGAATCCCTCGTAGTGCTCGAAGGCGACGCCTGCCTTGCTCAGGGCGTCAACTGCCGCGTCAATATCCGCCACCGGGAAGTTCAGCACGGTGTACGAAGCCGGCTCGTGGTTCTCCTTTGCATAGATCAGGACCCGACCGCCGCCCGCCAGGTGGAGCGTGAGCAGGTCGTTCTCCTCGCTGACCTCGAGTCCCAGCGTCTGGCCGTAGAACTCCTTGGCCTTGGCGATGTCGTTCGACGAGAACCCAGAAAATGGATGACTGTCCCGGAGCATGCGGTTCCTCCTGAAACTCTCTGCGTGGCCGTTGGGCGGCGGCTTTCCGTCGGTCTCACCGGTGCATTGCGCTTGCCGCATCACCGGTCCTATGGTGAACCGGACCGATCAAGGAGTAATCACATGGCGCAAACCCAGAACGCGACGCAGATCTCCGACATCCATACCGTCACGGTACCCGTCTCCGACCAGGACCGCGCACTCGCGTTCTACGTCGACCAGCTCGGCTTCGAGAAGCGCATGGATGTCAGCTACGGTCAGGGCCAGCGTTGGATCGAGGTCGCCCCGGCGGGCTCGGCGACGACGATCGCCCTGCCTCCGACCGGTGGTTCCGTCAAGCCAGGAACCGATACGGGCATCCGCCTCACGACGCGGGACGCGGAGGCCGACCATGCGCGCCTGCGCGAGCGCGGCGTCGACGTGGACGCCGAGATCCTGCGTTTTGGAGAGGGCGTGCCACCGATGTTCTCGCTGCGAGATACCGACGGCAACACGCTCTACGTGGTCGAGCAGATGGCGGGCGGCTGAGCAGCGGAGCAGGGGGCTGTCAGCTGCAGGGGAGCAGGCCGAAGGCCGCCTTTTCGCGCAGGACGTTGTTCACGGCGTTGTCGACGCGCGCGCTGAAGAGCGCACTCTGGGTCGTCCCGACGGCCAGCGCCTTGGCCATGGTGATCGCATCTGACAGCCGGTTGATGATGATCATGTCGCCGCCGGCCGCCACGAACGCGATCGCCCGCGAGCCCGGGGAAATCGAGGCAACGGCGGCGGCGCTCAGCGAATCCGAGATGACCACTCCCCCAAATCCGAGATCGTGGCGCAGCATTCCGGCGATCACGATGGGCGAGAACGCTGCGAGGTGCTGCGGGTCGATGCGCTCGTAGGTCGCCAGCGACACCATCACGAACGGGACCCCAGACCGGATCGCGGTCGAGAATGGCACGAGATAAGGGTCCGTTCGAGTAGTCACCGAATCGATGACGGCGCCGGTGTAATCGGTATTGCCGGCTACGCGCCCCAATCCCGGGAAGTGCTTGACCGATGTCGCCACGCCGGCCTGGCGCATCCCTGCGATGAACGCGGTCACGTGGCTCGTCACCGTCGCCGGATCGTGACCGAACTCGCGCCGCAGTTGACCGATGGGCGCGTTCTGGGCGTCCGTCCCGGGCGGGACGACGTCAGCCACCGGGGCGAAGTTGAGGTTGATCCCCGCTGCCCGCAGCTGCGTCCCCCATCGGAGGGCCATCGCCTGCAGCACCGATGGTGCGAGCGAACCCTGGTCGAGCGCCGATGGCATCACCTCGAAACCCGGGCCAGTGAGTGCCTGGATCGAGCCGCCCTCCTGGTTGGCCGCGACGAAGAAGCGCACGCCACCGGTGACCGACTGGGTTGCCTCGGCCTGCACCGCGTCCCCCACCGCGCGATCCGCTGCGACGCCACGCGCGGTGCGCCGCGTGTAGGAAACCGAGCCGAAGTGCCACTGATGGATGGCCTCGCTCTCCGATGCGTCCAGCTGGTCGTCAACGAGCCCGACCATGAACAGCTGGCCAATGCGCTGCGCCTCGGTCATTGACGCAAAGGTGCGCTGCACACAGCTGAGCTCCGGGCTCGGCGTGGGGGTCGCCGGAGCGGGCGTTGTCGTTGCGGGCGGGGTGGCGGTGGGCGACGGTGTGGGGCTCGGCGTGTCCGTGGGCGTGGGGGTCGACCTGGGCGAGCCTGATGGCGAGGCGGTTGCTGTGGCTGGGGCGGCAGTCGGCGAGCCCGCGAACACGCAACCCGTGACCAGGAATGCCATGAGCAGCACGCGAACCGCCCGCGAGGTCCGGATGGACCAGGGAGATTGCATCACTACCCCATCGACGCGGTGAGGGCCGGAAACGTGCAACGAGATCGTGCGAGCATCGACGTCACGCACCCACGTTGACAGCGCGCGCTGGGGGCCGCCAGAATCCGAGGCCCGTCAATAGAACCGCCCCGGGACTCGAGCCCGGGCCGGTGCGCCCACAGTTCGGAGACCCAACATGCCCACGTATCTGGATACCCACAAGCACGTTCCGGGGCTGACCGCGGAGGGCGTTGCCGCCGCCCACGCTCGCGACCTGGAGGTCCAGGGCAAGCACGGCGTCAGCTACCTGCGTTACTGGTTCGACGAGGCCACGGGCAAGGTCTACTGCCTGGCGGAGGCGCCGACCCCGGAGGCGTGCGCCGCCGTTCATCGCGAGGCGCACGGGCTGCTCGCCGACGAGATCGTCGAGGTCAAAGAGGGAGCGTAGCCAGCGCCGCCGCCGGGGAGAGGCGGCGGCCTTCGGCTCGCGCGTCCTCGAATGGCGCGTCTCCGAGCAGCGCCTGCACGCGCCGACGGAACGCCTCATATTCCTCGCGCACGGCGCGCGGCACCGGAGCCCGGATCAGGTCCCGCACCCGCTCGGCCGATCCGAGCAGCACCGCCGCAGCCCGTGGGTCACGGGCCGTGACGACTGAGGCGAGCTTCTCCATGGCCGACGCGATTCCGGGCAGATCGCCGAGCCTGCGGCGGATCTCCAGGCTCTCGAGGTAGAGGCTCTTCGCACGGTCGGGGTCGTCCGTCCCCGTGGCAACGTCGCCCAGGTGCGCGAGCGCACGCGCCACGCCCCGCTCATCGCCAATGCTTCGTGAGATCGCGAGCGCCTCGTCGAGCAGTTTCACCGCCTCCTCGCGCTGCCCCTGGCGTCCGAGCATGACCCCCAGGCTGTCGAGCGCGAAGGCCTCGCCCCATCGGTCATCTGCCTCGCGAAACGCCGCGATCCCCTCGTCATAGCGGGTGCGCGCCTGGTCCGGATCGCCGTCCAAGGCGACAGCTTCCGCAATGTTGACTGTCGCAAAGCCGAGCACGCGCGCGTCTCCCCGTTCGCGCGCCCAATCCTCGACGGTCTGATACAGCTGTCGCGCGGTGGCGTAATCGCCGGCAATCACCGCGGCATTTGCGAGGTTATTGGCAGCGAACGCGATGCCGTCGGCATCGCCGACCTCGCGATGGAGCTCGAGACTCCGCTCGTGCAGCACCGAGGCGCCAGCCTGGTCGCCCAACATGAACGCGAGGATTCCGGCCCCGGTGTACGCGTCGGCGCGCAACGCGGAGGCCTCTCCTTCGGTCGCCGCCAGGAACTGTTCGAGCCAGGCGCGCCCTTCCGCGAGGTGCCCGTGGATCTCCCAGAAGCGCCAAAGTCCGGCGGCGAGCTGTAGCCCCGGTTTCTCCTCGCCGGGCTCCTCGAGGCTCCACTGCAGGACCGCGCGCAGGTTGTCGTGCTCGCGATCGAGGCGCTCGAGCCACACGCCGGACTCCGCCCCCCGGAAGAACTCCGGCTCGGCCCGCGCCACCATCTCCAGGTACCAGTCCCGCTGCCGGCGCAGCGTCTCGTGGGCTTCGCCCGCCTCGACGAGGCGGTCGCGCGCGTATTGCCGCACCGTCTCCAGCTGGCGGTAGCGCGCCTCGTCTCCATCCGTGTCTGCGACCAGCAGCGACTTATCCACGAGCCGCGATAGAAGGTCGATCACCGCGTAGTCCTCGACCGGCGGACCGACGCAGATCGCCTCTGCGGCTTCCA
>VBGQ01000237.1 GCA_005882055.1 Chloroflexota bacterium | reverse complement strand
CGTTACATCGACCAGGCCATTCCGCATATCGGGTCGCTCATGTGCGCAGAGCCCGGGCCGGTGATCGAGGAGTCCGACGTGCTCGTCGTCGGCCTCCGGACGCCGGCCGTCGTGAGAGAGCTCGTCGCGCGCTGCCGCGAAGACCAGGTCATCGTCGACCTCGTGCGCCTTCCGGACCGCGAGCGGCTCCGCGGCCAGTACCGCGGGATATGCTGGTAAGCGCGCGTCCAGCATTGGCGAGTTACAGCCTCGATGCTGCGCGCTTTCTGAGCTTTGCGAGGCGTATGCGGGTCCTCGACCTGGGCTCGGGGAACGGTCCGATCCTGGCTGCGCTCCGGGACCAGGGATGCGTGGCCATCGGTGCGGATATCGATTTCGTCGCTCTGCAGAAGTGCTCGGAGCGGGGACATCGAGTCGTCCAAGCCCGTGCCGAGTCGCTCGCGGTCAGGACGGCCAGTGTCGATGGCGTCGTATGCAAGGTCGTCGTCCCCTATACGGATGAGGCTCGCGTGGTCGCTGAGATCGGCCGGGTGTTGCGACCGGGAGGCACGGCGCAACTCAGCTATCTCGCGGCGGGCTACTACTTCAGGTACCTCCTCCTCGGGCCTGGCGTGCGTCGTCGAGTCTACGCCCTGCAGACACTCGTCAACACGTGGTGGTACGCCGTTACCGGCCGCCGTCTGCCGCGCTTCTTGGCGAATACGCTGTATCAGTCCAACCGTCGGCTGGTCCGTTATTACGGTGCCGCTGACCTCGAGTTGGTGGCCGACCCTCCGGCCAGGCGCTTTCTGAGGCTTCCGGTGTACATCTATCACGAACTGCGAAAGAGTCACGACGCAGCCCGCGCCGACGCGCATCAATCCGAATGAGGAGGTCTACCGCATGACACCCGAAGGTACACCGCGCAATGCCCAGACGACTGCGCCTGTGCAGGGCAAGGCGAGCGCCGTGCGCGGCAGCGCTGGTGGGCGCGTGCTCATGCTGGTCGAGAACAACTCCTATCCCGAGGACATCCGTGTGCGCTGCGAGGCCCGAGCGCTGGTCGAGGCCGGATACCAGGTGATCGTGATCTCTCCTGCGCGGCGGGGACAGCGCTGGCGCGAGACGGTCGACGGCGTGGTCGCCTACCGCTATCCCGCACCGCCGCCGGCGACCAGATTCATGGGGTATCTGTTGGAGTATGGCTATGCGACGGCGGCGATGCTCGTCCTGTCCGTGCTCGTACACTTTCGCGAAGGCTTCGACGTCATTCATGCCGCCAACCCGCCGGACACGCTTGTCTTCGTCGCGGCCGCCTACAAGCTGCTGGGTAAGCGATTTGTCTACGACCATCACGACCTGGCGCCGGAACTGTATGACGCGCGGTCTACGGGCAGAGCCCACCCTCCGATGCACCGCGCGCTCGTTGCCCTCGAGAAACTCTCCCTGCACTACGCCGACCACGTCATCGCCACCAACGAGTCCTATAAGGCGCTCGAGATGAGGCGTGGCGGCGTCCCTGCCGAGCGCATCACGATCGTTCGGAATGGGCCGATGACGACCGGACATCAGCTGGCCGAGCCGGACGCGCGCCTGCGGCAGACGGGCAGGACGATCATCAGCTATGTGGGCGTGATGGGGTTTCAGGACGGAGTCGATTACCTCCTGCGCGCGATACACCATCTGGTTCATGACCTCGGCCGAACCGATGTTCTCTGCGTCCTCATCGGTGGTCTGGGGGGTGCGCAGCCCAGCCTGAAGCGGCTCGCCACGCAGCTCGACCTCGACGACCACGTGTGGTTCACGGGCTGGGTATCGGATGCCGAGCTCCTCCGGTATCTCGCCAGCGCGGACATCTGCGTCGATCCGGACCCATCGAACCCGTTCAACGATCGGTCGACCATGATCAAGATGATGCAGTACATGGCTCAGGCGAAACCGATCGTCGCGTTCGATTTGCCGGAGCATCGCTTCACGGCGCAAGACGCGGCCCTGTACGTGCGCCCCAACGACGAGCTCGCCTTCGCGCGAGCCCTCGTCCAATTGATGGATGACCCGGGGCGCCGGCAGACCATGGGCGCGTTCGGCCGCGAGCGCATCCGGTCCGAGCTCGCCTGGCATTACTCCGCCCAGCATCTTGTCGGAGCTTATCGCCGGCTCTTCGCAGCGGAGTGACCGGTCCCTCGTCGTTTCCGTGCAGGCATTTCAACCCCGGGGTGGCTCGCGGCGCTTCGCGAGCGAGCGCTAACGATTAGACGATCATGACGACATGTGACGTGACGATTATCGGTGCCGGTCCGCGCCATCGCGCGCCGGTGACTTGAGCGCGTCGTCGTCCGGAGCGCGTAGCCGGCGGGTCAACGGTGCCCTCTACGACGCGGCCACCGATGTCAGAATCGCCGATGGCGCTGTCCATCTCCCCCTCGACCCTGATGAGATCATCGACAACTTACGTTCGGAGCGCTACTACGGCACCGGTGGCCGTCCCGCCGTCTTGAACCTGTATTATCGCCTGCGACCCTTCCTATCGCCGCCCGTGAGAAGACATCTTCAGCGGGCGCATTTGAGCGGTTGGAAGGACATCCGGTTTCCGCGATGGCCTGTCGACCGAACGGTGGATCGCTTCCTCGAGCAGCTGCTCGTTCTCGCCATGAAGGCACGAGGTGTTCACCGAGTGCCCTTCGTGTGGTTCTGGCCGCACGGCGCCACCAGCTGCGTCGTCATGACGCACGATGTCGAAGGCGTGGT
>VBGQ01000102.1 GCA_005882055.1 Chloroflexota bacterium | reverse complement strand
TCGCATTGCATAGAGCTGCGCCAGGCTGGCCTGGACGGCCGCCACGCTGCGACGGTCGGCCTTGATCTCCTCGACCTCTGTTTCAAGGCGTGCGATCGCTTCGGCCACCGGAATCGGGCCGTACTTGGCGGGGTTGGCGTAGCCGGTCGCCCCGCGTGTCTGCAGCCGGAAGTCCCCGGCGAGCCGGGCGTACTTGATCTCCTCCTCCGCCGCATGGGCAGCTTCCCCGTACTGCCCCGTGGTTGCGTACATCCCGAAGCGGAGCCGCCAGGCGAGGGCAAGACCGGCTGGATCGTTGGCGCGCTCGAAGATCGGCATTACGCGGTCGACCTCGCCGGCGACTAGGCTCGTCCAGGCCGTCGTCGCCTCCGAGTAGAGCTGGAGCATCAGGTCGACGAGGGTCGCCTGGGCGGCGACGCGGTCGTCGCCGATGGCGGTGGCCCCGGTTATGGCATCGTCGAGGACCGCCTTTGCCTGCGAGAACTCTCCGAGCTCCAGGAACGCGTCGGCGAGGTCCGGCAGGAGAGCGAGCCGCTCCGGGTCCGTCGCCGCGCGAGTCCCGGCGGCTCGGCGGAGGAGATTGGCAGCCGCGGGGGTGTCGCCTCGGGCTTGGGCGCGACGTCCCGCCGACGCGAGCATTTGCGACGCCTTCGCGCCGACCTCCCGTCCGTGCTCGTCGATTGCCCCGAGCTCGCTCAGATAGCGATACGCCTGCTCGAGGTGGTAGCCGTTGATTTCCTCGTACTCCTGCGACCGGCCGCGTTCGCGATTGATTCGATCTGCCCAGCTCACAAACCGTTCGTGGAGCTCCGCACGCGACCGTTTCAGGAGTCCGTTGTACGCCGCGTCCTTGATCAGGATGTGCATGAAGCGGAAGCTGGAGTCATCGGCATTGGTGGACGCTCCCGGCCGCACGAGCTGCTTGCGGGTCATCGTCTTGAGGTGGTCCGCGATCAACGGACGAATGGGCACCGGCGACAACTCGGTAACCGCCGCCTGGGCGAACTCGAGACCGATGACCGAGGCCGGTTCGATCACCGCCCGCTCGTCCTGGCGAAGGAGGTCGAGGCGGGCGGACAGGAGCGCCTGGATGGTTGGTGGGATGACCATCTCGGAGAGGTCGACCGCCGGCTCCCATCGGTCCTCGACCTTCCGCAGCCGTCCGGAGTCGATCAGCATCGAGAGCATCTGCTCGACGTAGAGCGGATTCCCTTCCGCGGCCGCCACGATGCGGTCCTGGACGTCGCCCGCGATCCCCGCGGTCCCCAACAGGTTCTGGACGACGTGGCCGGCGTCTGCATCGCTCAGGGGCTTCAGGATCAGACGCAAGCTATCTGGGCGCAGCGCCCAGTCGTCGTGGACGTCGAGAAGGTCGTGGCGCGAGCTGCATAGCACCAGGATTGGCGTCTCGGCCTGCTCGAGGAGGTACACGATCAGGTCCAGCAGGGTCTGCTCGGCCCAATGGATGTCATCGATGACCCAGATGGCGGTGCGTTCGCCCGCGACCGCCTCGAGCATTCGTCGGGTGGCCCAAAAGATTTCCGGAAGGCCGAACTGCTCGCTCGTGAGCCCGATGGCCGCGGCGATTCGATCCGCGACCTCTCGCTCCCCGATCAGGCTTCGAAGCTTCGCGATGCCCTGTTCGGGCGTGTCCTCCGGAGCGATCCCCGCGGCGCCACGCGTCGCTTCGATCAACGGCCAGAACGTGATGCCCTCGCCGTAGGGCAGGCAGCGGCCGCGGAGGATCAGCGAGGTAGGATCGCACGCGTCGACGAACTCGCGGATCAGCCGGCTCTTGCCGCTGCCCGCGTCGGCGATGACCGTCGTCATCCGTCCCCCTCGCTCGTGGAGGGCGCGCAGCAGGATCTCGCTCAGGGCGGCCATCTCCGCCTCACGCCCGACCATGGGCGCGTCCTGGCGCCGCCGGAAGCCCTCGACCGCCTGCGAGACCGCGAGCAGGCGATACGCCGGGACGTGCTCGGACTTGCCCTTGAGCACGAGCGGATCGACGGGCTCGACGTCGACCGCATCGCGCACCAGGCGATGGGTGAGCTCGCCGATCAGCACCTCCTGGGGCGGTGCCGCCTGCTCCAGGCGAGCGGCGACGTTGACCGCGTCGCCCGTCACCAGCCGCTGGCCAAGGCTGGCGTCCCCGGTGATCACCTCTCCGGTGTTCACGCCGACCTGGCTCTGGATCGTCATTCCGGAGCGCGCCTCGAGCTCGGCGTTGAGCTGCGCCATGGCGGCCTGCATCTCGATGGCTGCTCTCGATGCGCGCAGGGCGTCGTCCTCATGGAGGATCGGCAGCCCAAAAACGGCCATCACCGCATCGCCAATGAACTTCTCGACCGAGCCGCCGTGTTTCTCGAGGATGGGGCGCATGCGCTCGAAGTAGCTGGTCATCGCGTCGCGGAGAGCATCGGGAGGCGGAGGGGCATCCGCGTCGACCAGGGGTCGCGGGTTGGCGAACACGATGGTGACCGTCTTGCGCCGCTCCTCCACGCGGGCTGTCTGGTTGGCCCCCGCAGGCTCAGCACCCTCTGCCTCGCGCAGGGCGCGCTCCGCCGCGTCGTCCACCGCGATCAGGCGATAGGCGGGCATCTGCTCCTCGCGCCCAGTCGACGTGAAGGGAGCCGCCTCCGCGCTGACCTGCTCGCGAACCAGCTCGTAGGTCGAAGGCGCCATCAGGATCTCGTCAGGCGGCGCGTGCTGCTCCATGGCGGCGGCGAGGTTGCTGGTCGCACTGGTGAGCACGGGCGTTCCCTCGCCGGACCCGCGGACGATCACCTCACCGGTGGCGATGCCGGTGCGCACGACCAGCCGGATGCCATACGCCTGGTCGAACTGGTCGTTCAGGTTGGCCAGCAGGCGGAGGCTCTCTGCGGCGGCCGCCACGGCCCGCAGGGCATCGTCGTCGTGCCGGGTCGGAAGCCCAAAGACCGCCACGATCGCGTCACCGATGATCTTCTCGATCGTGCCGCCATGCGCTTCGAAGGCCAGCCGCATCTCGTCGAAGTAGCGGGTTTGCACCTCGCGGAGGGACTCCGCATCGAGCCTCTCACCGATGCTCGTGGAGCCCTTCCAGTCGGAGGTGACGATCGTGACGACGCGTCGCGCCTCCTCGGGCCTGGCGGCTGTCGTCATGCTCGGCGCCGTCATACGGCTGAGTGTACCCGGCGCGCTCACGGAAATGGCCCGCAGGTACCTGGTGACGGCCCCTCTATGATCGCTCGGTGACAGCGCCGAGCCCGCTGCGCCAGGCACTCGCCAATCGCGAGATCCGGCTGGCTGAGACAGCCTGGATGCTCGGTATCGCCGCCGAGGGCGCCTTCGTGGTGGCACTGCTCGTCTATGCGTACCAGCTCGGGGGAATCGTCGAGGTCGGCCTGGCGAGCCTGGCGCGGACCCTGCCTGCCGGCATCCTGGCCCCGTTCATCGCGGGGTTGGCGGACCACCTGCCACGGCACCGATTGCTGGTGGCGGTCCATGCCTCGCGCGGGGTCGTGGTGGCCCTGCTGGCACTGGCAGCCGCGCTCGGGGGTGGGACCGCGCTGCTGCTCCTGCTGGCTGCGATCGAGGGGATCCTCGCCAGCCTGCATCGGCCGTCGAACGCCGCTCTCCTGCCGGCGCTGGCGCACGCTCCCGAGGAGCTGGTCGCAAGTAACGTCGTTTCCGGCGCCGGGGAGAACCTGGGCGGCCTCGCCGGGCCGGCAATCGCGGCCGGCCTGGTGACGATCTTCGGCGTCGGATCCGCGCTGCTTGCGCCGGCATTCGCCTTCTGGGCCGCGGCCGTGGCCATCGGTCTCGTGCGGCCTGCTGCTCAGCCGATCGTGGCCCCGGGGACACGCCGGAGTCCGTGGGGTCGCGCTCTTGGCGGCATCGCCGCGCTGCGGGAGCATCCATCTGCGGCTCTGCTTGCCGGCATCGGGATGACCCAGACATTCGTGCGCGGCGCGATGACGGTCATGCTGGTGGCAGCAGCTGCCCAGCTCATGTCGCTGGGGGAGCAGGGGATCGGGGTGTTGCAGGCCGCCATCGGCGTGGGAGGCGTCGCCGGCGCTGTGGCAGGCTCGGCATTTGCCGGACGTCGCCGCCTCTCGGGCGCAGCCGTGCTTGGCCTGGTGCTGTGGGGTCTGCCGATCACGGTCATAGGTCTGGTGCCAAACGCCATCGTCGCGATCGTGGTGCTGGCCGTGCTCGGGATCGGCAATGCGATCTTCGACGTCGGGATCTTCTCGCTCATCCAGCGCAACGTCCCGAATCGCGTGCGCGCGAGCGTCTTTGGTGCCTGCGAGGGGATCTTCATGCTCGGAATCGCCGCCGGATCACTGGCTGCCCCGTTCATCGTGCGGCAGGCCAGCCTGCAGGGCGGCCTCGTGCTCACCGGGCTCCTGCTCCCGATCGTGGCGCTCGTCGCAGCGCCCGCCATCCGGCGCGCGGACCTCGCGGCGGTGGTACCCGAGCGTCAGATGCGACTGCTGCGCGGCGTGTCGATCTTCCAGCCCCTGCCCTTGACCGTGGTCGAGCAGATCGCAGGAAGCCTCGAACCGATGGCCTTTGGCAGTGGCCAGGAGGTTTGCACCCAGGGAGATCCGGGGGACCGCTTCTTCATCATCGATGCCGGGCGGGCGCAGGTCGAGCTCACGGGGGCAGTGGTGCGGCACCTGGAGGAGGGCGAGAGCTTCGGCGAGATCGCGCTTCTCCGCTCCGTTCCACGAACCGCCACGGTCCGCGCGGAACAGGCGCTCAAGACCTTCGCGCTGAACCGCTTCGACTTCGTGAGCGCCGTGACCGGCAATCCACAGTCCGCGGTGATCGCCGACAGCCTGATCGGCGAGCGGCTGACGGAGGACGTAGGGCGCAGCTGAGTGCCCTTCAGCCGAGGCGCGCAATCCAGGTATCGATCCGCCCGAGCGCGTCGTCGAGCACCGGACCGATGCCGTGGCGCACGCCCGGATAGGTGACCAGCTCCGGTGGTCGGTCCGGGCCTCCCATTGCTCCGGGTGCCCCGGACGATGCAGCGGGTACGACATCAGGATCAGGCCCGCCACAGGCCGATCCGCGGCGATCAAGCTCGCCACGCGGCCTCCGAACGAGTGCCCGCCGATGACGACGCTCTGGGCCGCGATTGCGTCGATTGCCGCGGACCACACCGGGAGCGCACGCTCGACAGAGCCGCGCGGCAGCGCAACGCCGCGCGCCTTGATGCCTCGCGTGGAGAGTCCCATGAGGTACGGGCGCAACCCCGCGACGGTCCCCGAGGCGCCGGGCGCGAGCAGGACGGTGACTGGCATCTCACGACGATAGCGCGCGCGCCCGCGGTCGGTCGTCGCCGGCGCTTCATACCGCCGATACACGCCGCGCGTTGAATTGCTGTTCAATGCTCCAGATGCGCGTCCGATCGAGGCTGCTGGCTGCTGCTGCCGGGCTCCTGGCCGGAGGCTTCGCGCTCGGCGTCGCCGAGCTGATCGCGGGGGTCGTGCCGGGGGCACCCTCGCCGGTCACGGAGATCGGTGCGCTGCTGATCGCCTTCCAGCCACGTGGAGCCGAGCAGCTGGTCGTCAGCGTGCTCGGGAAGGCCGACAAGCCCGTTCTGACGGTTGCGGTCGCCATCGCGGGCCTGCTCCTGTCGGCTGGGCTGGGGATCCTCGCACGCGCCGGCACTCGGTTCCGATGGGCGACGGCTCTCGCCGGCTTCGGCGCCCTGGGCCTGCTCGCGCTCGTGGCCGCGTTCCGGGATCCACTGGTCGATCCGATGCTGGCGATTGGCGTCTTCGCGGTCTCTCTCGGCCTGACCTGGTGGGTCCTTTCGCGCCTCCTTCGCCTCGCCGCCAACTTCGAGGAGCGTCGGGCCGGCCGACCGGCCGAGATGCCCGACTGGTCGCGCCGTAGGTTCATTGGCAACTCGCTGACCTTCGGGGTGACCGCCCTCGCCAGCGGCGCCATCGGTCGCGTGCTCCTCGAGGTTCGAGCGCGCGAAGCGGCAGCTGTCGAGCAGCCCCCAGCACCGGTCGAGACGGCTCCGCCGCTGCCTGCCGGCGCCAGCCTGGACGTGCCGGGCATCACTCCGCTCGTCATACAGAACGCCGACTTCTACCGGATCGACACGCAGCTGCTGACCCCGCGACTCGACGCCGCCGGCTGGAAGCTGACTGTCACCGGCATGGTCGACCATCCGATCACCATCACCTACCCGCAGCTGCTGGCGATGCCGTTGCATGAGGAGTACATCACCATCCAGTGCGTCTCGAATGAGGTGGGTGGGGACCTGGTAGGGAACGCCCTGTGGCGTGGCGCTCGACTGCGGGATGTGCTCGACATGGCCGGAATGCAGCCGGGCGCGACGCAGATCGTCGGGCGCTCGTTCGACGGCTGGACCGCCGGTTTCCCGACCTCCTGGCTCGCCGAATCCGACCGCGAGGCGCTCATCGCTGTCGCCATGAACGGCCAGGCCCTGCCGCCCGCGCATGGGTTCCCGGCCCGTCTCATGGTTCCCGGCCTGTACGGGTACGTCTCCGCGACGAAATGGCTGACCAACATCGAGCTCACCACGCTCGAGGCGTTCGACGCCTATTGGGTCCCCCTCGGCTGGTCCAAGCTTGGGCCGATCAAGACCGCCTCGCGCATCGACGTCCCAACGGTCGGCGCCAGGCTGAACGCGGGAACGGTGCCGGTCGCGGGGGTTGCCTGGGCTCCCGATCGCGGGATCAGCAAGGTCGAGGTGCAGGTCGACGACGGCGCATGGCAGCCTGCCGACCTGTCCACGCCGATCTCCAAGACGACCTGGGTTCAATGGCTGGTCCGCTGGCAGGCGAGCGCCGGGGATCACCAGCTGCGCGTGCGTGCCACCGATGAGACCGGCCAGGTCCAGGTCGAGGAGCCGCACGACCCAGCGCCCAATGGCGCGACCGGTTATCACACGGTTGGCGTGACGGTTTCCTGACCTCCGCCCAATGGAAGGACCCCGCCAAACTCGTGGCGGGGTCCATGCCGTGACTCAGCTTTAGGCTACGGCCTGTGCGAAAGGCCGATGGCCGCAGCCGCCGGCGTGTGGTTGGTGGCTTCGCCGCTCGCGTTGGTGTTCTGATGGGCCGCCGAAGTGGCCTGTCCCCAGCCCTTGGCGATCGAGCTGACGTAGGCGCCGTGGTTCGCCCAGTCTCCATCGGGAGTGGGCGCTTTGGCGGCGGCAGACACGTCCGCGCCGTGGGTGCCGTCCGGCGGTGCCCCGGCGGTATCAGGGGTGCCAGCGTTGAGATTCTGGTGGCTTGTCGAGGCGTCGACGCCAAGTGGTACCTGCTGGCCGGACGCCTGGCGCGCCGTGTCGATGCCGGCGTTGGAAGCTGCCGGCATGGCATGCGCCCCGGCAAAGCCGGCGGGGATGGCCAGAACCACAAGAGCGGCGATCAGGCTACGAGTTCGATGCATCAGTGCGTCGATCCTCCTGTCTCAAGGGCGGGTCTGCATTGTCTAACGTCCGAAGCGCGCCCGTGTTAGCCGCCAGATCTCCCAGCGCGCCCCAGACGATTGGTGTCTCCACGTTGACCAGCAGGGCACAATCTGCCGCGTGCCGGTGCCCAATGCCCCACTGCTGATCGTGAACCCCGTGGCCGGCGACGGTCGGGCTCAGCGCCTGCGACCTTGGCTCGCGCAGCGACTGCGCAGCGCCGGCCCCGGGGCGCGATTGATCGAGACCGAGGCACCCGGCCAGGCACGCGACCTTGCCCTGCACGCCGCCGACCGAGGGCACGACCGAGTCATTGCCGTCGGTGGCGATGGAACGGTCCAGGAGGTGGTCAACGGCCTCCTCGAGGCCGAGTCTGGCCTCTCCCTTGGGATCCTGGCGGGAGGGAATGGCAACGATCTGGCGCGGAGCCTGTGCCTTCCACATCGCGCAACGGACGCGCTCGCCCTGGCGCTCGGCGGCACAACGCGCCGGATCGATGTCGGTCGGGCGGTTCGCGGCAGCGGGGCCACCGCGACGATTCGGCACTTTGTCGCGGCCGGCGGCGTCGGCTTCGATGCGCAGGTGGCCACAGCCATGGCCGGCCGCCGCCGCGGCTGGCAGCATGGCCGCCTGGGCTATGCGCTCTCGACGCTCCGTGAGCTCGGGCGCTTTCGCAATCGCCGGGTGCAGCTCACCATCGAGGGCCCCGTTGGAGCGCGATCGATCGATCGACGCGTGCTCTTCGTGGCATTCGCCAACGGTCCGTACTACGGCGGTGGGATGCAGATCTGTCCCGATGCCTCGCTCGCCGACGGCCTCTTGGACCTCTGCATCGTCGGAGACATCTCGCGCCTGGAGACCGTCCGCCAGCTTCCCGGCCTGTATCGAGGCCGCCACGTCAACCACCCCGCGGTCGAGCTGTTGCGCGCGACCGCTGTCAGCATCGAAGGAGAGCGCGGCACGCTGGCCCACCTGGACGGCGAGCCGTTCGGAGGGCTCCCGCTGAGGGTCGAGGTGATGCCGGAAGCGATCTCGGTTGCGGCGATGCCACTGGATGAGCCAAGCGATCGACTAGGGTGACGGGGTGAGCGAGCGCAGTGAGCCATCGGTCCAAGTCGGCTGGCAGGCCTTCTCGCGTGAAGGCCATCTCCTCGGCCGGGTTGACGCCGTATTTGCCGATTACCTCCTGGTGCGCACCGCCAGCCTGCTCCCCGTCGACCTGTACGTTCCCGTGGACGGGATCATCGCCGCCCAGGGTGGTCGGGTCATCCTCGCGGTCTTTGGGCACGAGGCATACGACCGCTGGCATCGGCCGCTGAAGCACGCGCCGCACGCCTGAAAAACGGCGCCTGCATCGGTCTTGGAGTACCCTGACCCGAATGGACGATCAGGAGCGCGCTGACGCCTTCTACGCCCACGTATCGGGCGGTGGCAAGGTCGAGGCGGACGACTGGATGCCGGATGACTACCGCGCTGCGGTGCTCAAGTTCGTGGAGATGCACGCCAACTCCGAGCTGATGGGCGTCCTCCCGGAACGCGAATGGATCCTCCGCGCACCGACCCTCAAGCGAAAGCTGGCGTTGACGAGCAAGGTCCAGGACGAGGTCGGCCACGCGCAGCTGCTGTACCGCGTGGCAGAGGATCTCGGCAAGCCTCGCGAGCAGATGCTGGCAGACCTCATGGCCGGGAAGACCAAGTTCCACAACGTCTTCCATTACCCGACGCGCTCGTGGGGTGACGTGGGCATCATCGCCTGGCTTGTCGACGCCGCGGCGATCGTCAGCCAGCAGGCCCTGCGAGACTCCTCGTACGCGCCCTATGCCCGCACCATGAAGAAGATCTGCTGGGAGGAGAGCGTCCACATCATGCATGGGCGCGACGTGGTGCTCACCCTGATGAATGGCTCGCCTCGCCAGCGCGAGATGGTCCAGGAGGCGCTGGACCGATGGTGGGGACCCCTCATGCAGATGCACGGACCGCCCACCGATCCGGCGACGGATCGCGACCTCATCTGGAAGATCAAGGCCAAGGGCAATGAGCAGCTGCGCCAGGAGTTCCTGTCGATCTACGTGCCGCGCATCTGGGAGCTGGGCCTGACCATCCCGGATGCCGCCCTGCGCCACGACGACGGCGAGGGACGCTGGCAGTACACCGAGCCGGATTGGGCCGAGCTCCGCAGCGTCGTGACAGGGCACGGACCGATGAGCCAGGAGCGCCTGGAGTTCCGGCGCACGAGCCACGCCGCGACCCAGTGGGTCCGCGACGCGGTGCTGGGAGCCTCGAGCGCCGCAGCCTGAGCTCCCGATGACTGATGGCGGCGGTCCGGCGGACCGAGTCTGGGAGGTCTTCCGACAGGAGGCGGAGGGAGACCCGATGATCCACAGCGGCAACGTCCGGGCACCCGACGAGGAGCTCGCGATGCATTACGCGCGCGAGTTCTATGGCCGCCGGCAGGAGAGCAATCGGTTGTGGGTCGTGGCGCGCGACGCGATCACCGAGCTCGACGACCCCGACCTGCTGAAGCCGCCCTTCGATCGGTCCTTCAAGCGGCCGGGCGGCTACCTGATCAAGCACAAGCTGGAGGCGGCCAAGGCCCGGGCCGGCGCCCAGCCCGGCGAGGCCGAGGACGAATGAGCGTGGCCGATGTGCCGCCGACCGAGGCGAGCAGGGAGGCGCTCGCGCAGCTCTTGCTGGGGATCGCGGACGACGAGTTCGTGATCGGCTTCTGGGACTCGGAGTGGACCGGGATCGCGCCCATGCTCGAGGAGGACGTGGCAACCAGCTCCATCAGCCAGGACGAGATCGGGCATGCGCGTGCGCTGTACGAGCTTCTCGCGGAGCTCACCGGGGACGACGCCGACGCGATCGCCTTTGGTCGCGAGCCGGACGCCTATCGCCACGCGGCGTTGATGAACCACCCCCGCACCGATTGGGCATTCACCATCGCACGGCGCTACCTGTACGAGATCGCCGATGCGGTGCGCCTCGAGGCGCTGGCCCGCTCCTCCTACGCCCCGCTAGCCCAGCTCGCCGCCAAGATGCGTCGCGAGGAGCGCTACCACCTGATGCACCTGGACACCTGGCTGCGACGCCTTGCGGCCGATGACAACGGCACCGAGCGCCTGGCTGCGGCGCTTCGCGGGCTATGGACGGACGCCCTGGCCATCTTCGCCCCGATCGCCGATGAGGCGCTGCTCGTGCAGAGAGGTGAGCTTCCTGAGCCGATGGCGGCGCTTCGCGCCCGCTGGCTCGAGCAAGTCACGCCGGTGATGGCCGAGCTTGGCCTTCCGGGTCCCACCCCGGAGGATCTGAGCGCGGGCATCGATGATGGCAGGACGCGCCGCACCGATGACTTTCGCTGGCTGCATGGCGAGTTCACGATGGTCGCCGCCTCGGAGCGGGGAGCGACGTGGTAGCCGCCGCGGATCCACGCCAGGCGGTGATCTGGGCGGCGCTGGACGAGATTCCCGACCCTGAGATCCCCGCCATCAGCGTCGTCGAGCTCGGGGTGATCGGTGGGTTCTCGTTCGAGCCCAATGGCCAGGGTGGCGAGCGCTTGACGGTGGACCTGCTGCCCACCTTCGTGGGCTGTCCGGCGATTGACATGATGCGCCACCAGGTTGGCGAGCGGCTCCGCGGCCTCCAGCTCGCCGACGAGGTGGATGTCCGGCTCAGCTTTGTGGTCCCGTGGACGTCGGATCGCATCAGCCCCGAAGGCCGCGAGAAGCTTCGCGCCAGTGGCTTCGCCCCTCCGGCGCCCATCTTGGTCGGAGCGCCATCGGTCCCGGACGGGGAACTGCTGACCATGGCGTCGGTGGTGACGTGCCCGTATTGCGGCTCGCGCAACACCACGCTGGAAAATCCGTTTGGACCAACCCTCTGCCGCGCCATCTACCACTGTGCCAACTGCCGCCAGCCGTTCGAGCAGTTCAAGGCGGTCTGACGCCGTTCGCGAGCATTCGGCACGGGGCCTGCTAGCAACGGCGGTGTGAGCGACTCCGAGAACGGCCACCGCTCGGCGGCCACGTCCCGTATTGCCGCGGTCGGCGACCTGCACTGCACGGTCGAATCGGGGGGCCGGCTGCAGGAGCTCTTCACGCGAGCCAGTGCCGAAGCCGACGTGATCGCCTTGTGCGGTGACCTGACCGACTACGGCCTGCCCGAGGAGGCTCACATCCTGGTCAACGAGCTGGCCCGCACCGTGAAGATTCCCATCCTGGCCGTGCTGGGCAACCACGACTTCGAGTCGGGCAAGCAGGCCGAGGTGGAGGCCATCCTGGCCGAGGCCGGGGTGGTGGTGCTGGACGGCGGCAGCCACGAGATCGGCGAGGTGGGCTTCGTGGGGGTGAAGGGCTTCTGCGGCGGGTTCGGCCGGCGCACCCTCGAGCCCTGGGGCGAGCCCATGATCAAGGAGTTCGTGCGCGAGGCGGTCAACGAGGGGATGAAGCTGGAGTCGGGGCTGGCCCGCCTGCGCACTGCCCAGCGGGTGGCCCTCTTGCACTACGCGCCCATCGAGGGGACCGTGGCCGGCGAGCCGCCGGAGATCTTTCCCTTCCTCGGCTCGAGCCGCCTCGAGGAGCCGCTCAACCGTTACGCGGTGGCTGCGGTGTTCCACGGGCACGCCCACCGCGGCGCGCCCGAGGGGCGCACCCGCGAGGGGATCCCGGTGTACAACGTCGCCGCTCCGCTGCTGCGCCGGCTCACCCCCGAGGCTCCGCCCTTCCGCATCGTCGCCATTTGATGAGGCTGTCAGCCCTCAGCCAGTGCTCCCTGTTGTTGCTATTTGCGGGGAGTGGCGCCCCCCTCCGTACCTCCCCCCGCGGCGGACCGCGGTGGGAGGGCCCGTCTTTCTTGGGGCCGGACTCCTCCCCCGACCCGTCCGCGGGTCGGGGGAGGCTGGCAGGGGGCGGTGCTCGCCAGGCAGTCTCGCGCCGGAAGGATCCGGGCCATCGCCCGGCGGCCCAGCTGATAGCTGATAGCTGATAGCTCACAAGCTACAATCCCAGCTGTGGACGAGACCGAGGAACAGGAGATCCCCAACGGCCTGGTGGCCGTCGGTGGCACCCTGGATCCGGACACGCTGTTGCGCGCCTACCGCGCCGGCATCTTCCCCTGGTCGTCGGAGCCGGCCATCACCTGGTGGTGCCCCGATCCGCGCGCGGTGTTCGAGCTGGGCGCCTACCAGCCCTCGCGCAGCCTGAAGAAGCAGCTCCGCCGGGCCGGCTGGCGCTTCACCGTCGATCGCGACTTCACCGGGGTGATGCGGGCCTGCGCCGAGCCGACCCCCGAGCGTTCCACCACCTGGATCTCCGAGGACTTCGTCGAGTCCTACGCCGAGCTGCACCGCCGCGGCTTCGCCCACAGCGTGGAGGTGTGGGAGGAAGAGGAGCTGGTGGGCGGCCTCTACGGCGTCACCATCGGCGGCTTCTTCGGAGGCGAATCGATGTTTCGCCGGCGCACCGATGCCTCGAAGGC
>VBGQ01000232.1 GCA_005882055.1 Chloroflexota bacterium | reverse complement strand
GAGCAGCCACGTGACGCTGCGCAGGAGATCGCCGAGAAGCTGCAGCCCTTCGTGGGACGCACCCTGCGGCTCAAGATCCTCGAGGTCAACCGCAAGGCGAATCGGCTGATCCTGTCGGAGAAGGTCGCGCTCTACGAGGAGCGGCGCGAGAAGCGGGACGAGCTCTTCAGCAGCCTGCAGGTCGGCCAGCGCGTCAAGGGCACCGTGCGCAGCATTGCGCCCTTCGGCGTCTTCATCGACCTGGGCGGCATCGACGGGCTCGTCCACAAGAGCGAGCTCTCGTGGAACAAGGTCAACAACCCCGAAGCCGGCTACCGCGTCGGCGAGGAGGTCGAGGCCGAGGTCATCGACATCAATCACGAGCGCGGCCGCATCAGCCTCTCCATCCGCCGGCTGCAGCCGGATCCCTGGCAGGAGTCGGTTGCCAAGTACACGATCGGAGACGTGATCGAGGGGACGGTCACCAAGCTCGTCAACTTCGGTGCATTCGTACGCGTCGAGGAAGGCCTGGAGGGCTTGATCCACATCAGCGAGCTCTCCAACCAGCGCGTCGCCCATCCGGGGGACGTCGTCAAGGAGGGCGAGGTCCTCAAGCTCAAGATCATCAGCCTTGACTCCGAGCGCCATCGGCTGGGCCTCAGTCTCAAGCAGGCGGAGGATCGTCCTGCGGCCTCGGCCCCCGCACCGGCGATGAGCCAGCCGGGCCGCTTCGAGGATCGGCCTCAGCGCCGTGAGCGCCGCGACCGTCGCGACCGCGACTACCGCGCCGAGGATGCGATCAGCGAGCCGGACGAGGGGATCGACAACACCATGGCCGCCGCGTTCGCGGAATCCGGGCTGCTCGCCCAATTCCGCGCAAACCAGGCGGCGCAGGATGCCGACTCCCAGGCCGAGCCAGCGACCGCTCAGTCGGAGCCGATGGAGGCGACTACTGAGCCGGAGCCGGGGGCCGAGACCGAGCTGGCAGAGGCCGAGACTGAGCCGGCGACGGCCGAGGCACCCGCCGCGGAGGCCGAGACTGAGCCTGCGACCGCCGAGGCGCCGGCCGCCAAGGCCGAGGCCGACCAGCCGATCGCGGAGGCCGCCGACGAGGCGTCGGCCGCCAAGGCCGAGGCCAACGACGAAGCGGAAGCCGAGCAGAAGGCTGACGTCGAGGGGGAACCTTCGGCCGTGGCGGACGAGCCCGTCGAGGAAAAGGCTTAGCGACCGAGGTGGCGGCCGCGAGGGCCGCCAACGCACGACACGTGCACCAGGCGGGCCCCGCAACGGGTCCGCCTGTCGCTATCCTGCGGCGAACCAGGGCGGCCGGCGGAGCGTCCTGATGCCGTAGACCGTAGTACCTATTGAAGGCGCCGCCAAAGAGTGGTGCCGTACACTCAGAAAGCAGTCGGCTGGCCAAACGGCCCACTGAAGGCAATCATCGGGGACGCGACCATGGACCGATTCGACAAGTTCACCGACCGGGCTCGAAAGGTCCTCACCCTCGCCCAGGATGAGGCGCAGCGCTTCAACCACAACTACATCGGCACCGAGCACCTCCTGCTCGGTCTCGTCCGCGAGGGCGAGGGCGTCGCGGCGCGCGTCCTCGAGAACATGAACGTCGAGCTCTCAAAGGTGCGCACCGCGGTCGAGTTCATCATTGGTCGAGGTGATCGCCCGGTGGTCGGCGAGGTTGGACTCACTCCACGCGCGAAGCGGGTCATTGAGCTGGCTATCGACGAGGCGCGCCGCCTGGGCCACAACTACATCGGTACCGAACACCTCTTGCTCGGTCTGGTCCGCGAGGGCGAAGGGATCGCCGCCGGCGTCCTGGAGTCCCTGGGAGTCAACCTCGACAAGGTCCGTCACCAGGTGATCCACGTCCTGAGCCAGAGCAGCAGCGTTGCGCCGGCCCAGGAGACCAAGCGCCCCTCGAAGACACCAACGCTCGACCAGCTCGGCATCAACCTGACCGACGCGGCTCGCTCCGGAAAGCTAGATCCGGTCATCGGGCGCGAGAAGGAGATCGAGCGCGTCATCCAGATCCTGAGCCGCCGGACCAAGAACAACCCCGCGCTGATCGGCGAGCCGGGCGTCGGCAAGACGGCCATCGCGGAAGGGCTCGCCCATCGGATCGTTAGCGGCGACGTGCCTGAGACGCTCATTGACAAGCGCGTGCTGACCCTGGACATCGGGTCGCTCGTTGCCGGGACCAAGTACCGCGGCGAGTTCGAGGAGCGGCTCAAGAAGATCATCGAGGAGCTGCGCAGCAGCGACGACAACGTCCTGTTCATCGATGAGCTGCACACCCTGGTCGGCGCGGGTGCCGCCGAGGGCGCCATCGACGCGGCGGACGCTGCCCTCGAGCGGCGCTTCCAGCCGGTGATGGTCGAAGAGCCCACCATGGACGAGGCGGTGGCGATCCTGTTCGGGATTCGCTCGCGCTACGAGGAGCACCACCGGGTCAAGATCAGCGACGAGGCCGTGCACGCCGCCGTCGACCTGTCCGTCCGCTACGTCGCGGATCGCGCGCTGCCCGATAAGGCGATCGACCTGATCGACGAGGCCGGCTCCCGTGTTCGCCTGCGCAGCTCATCGGCTCCGCCCAACATCAAGGAGGCGCAGCACGAGCTCGACGAGGTGACGCGCCAGAAGGACGAGGCGATCGCAGGTCAGGACTACGAGGCCGCTGCGCGGCTGCGCGACGAAGAGGGCAAGGCCAAGGAGCACATCGACGAGCTGCGCAACGCCTGGCACGAGGAGATCGCCAAGGAGACGCCGGTCGTCACCGACGAGGACATCGCCCAGGTCGTCAGCATGTGGACCGGCATCCCGGTTGTGCGCATCTCCCAGGAGGAGAAAGAGCGCCTGCTCCACATGGAAGAGGCGCTGCACAAGCGGGTGATCGGGCAGCAGGAGGCCATCGAGACGGTCTCCAGGGCCGTGCGCCGTGCGCGTGCCGGACTGAAGGATCCCAAGCGGCCCATCGGCTCATTCATCTTCATGGGACCCACCGGCGTGGGCAAGACGGAGCTCGGCCGGGCGCTCGCGGAGTTCATGTTCGGAAGCGAGGACGCGCTCATCAAGATCGACATGAGCGAGTTCATGGAGCGCCACAACGTCAGCCGCCTGGTTGGCGCCCCGCCCGGGTACGTCGGCTTCGACGAGGGCGGCCAGCTGACCGAGTCGGTCCGCCGCAAGAGCTACAGCGTGGTGCTGCTCGACGAGATCGAGAAGGCGCACCCCGAGGTCTTCAACATCCTGTTGCAGATCCTCGAGGACGGCCACCTGACCGATGCCAAGGGCCGGCGCGTGGACTTCCGGAACACGATCATCATCATGACCAGCAACGTCGGCGCGCCCCAGATCCAGAAGGACAAGACCATTGGCTTCCGGGGGAGCGGCGCGACCGCGGAAGCGCAGGCCATCGTGGACTACGAGCGGATGAAGGAGCGTGTCCTGGGCGAGCTGAAGAACGTCTTCCGCCCCGAGTTCCTCAACCGCATCGACGCCACGGTCGTCTTCCGCCAGCTCACCCGGGAGGAGATCCGCGAGATCGTGGACCTGCTGCTGGAGCGGGTGAAGACGCAGATCACCGGACAGCAGATGACACTGGTGGTGACCGATGCCGCCAAGGACGCGATCATCACCAAGGGCTACGACCAGGCATTCGGTGCGCGGCCGCTGCGTCGCGAGATCCAGAACCAGATCGAGGACCCGCTCGCCGAGCGGATGCTGATGGCCGCCTTTGAACCGGGCGACACCATCGTCATCGATGCGGGAGAGGATGGGTCGGTGACCAT
>VBGQ01000101.1 GCA_005882055.1 Chloroflexota bacterium | reverse complement strand
TCCTGTGCGGCGTGATCGGCGCGCTCGTGGCGATCGGCTTGGTGGCCATCGTCTGGGACCCCATCCAGCCGGTGATGTACGACGTCTTCAAGGTGCCGACCATCGTGGGCACGCGGTTCCTGGCGACCCTCTCCGCACTGCTGCTGGCGGTGGGCCTGGCGGTGGGCGCCATCGGCTCCTGGATCAGCGTCCGATCGTACCTGGCGACCTAGGCGCCACCGGCGCGACCCGCCGGCATCGGTGCTAGACTCGCGCGGCTCCTGAGATGACACCCCTCGACCCGCCGACGGCACCGCCCGCGCCCGGCGATTCAACCCCCGGCCTGACCGACATCGGCCACTCGGCGCAGCCCACGCCGTCGCCTTCACCTGCGCGCGGTTCGACGGCCACCTGGATCGTGGGAATCGCGCTGGCCGCGGTCCTGGGCATGATCCTGTTCGCCGGCGGCTACCTGGCGGCCGGGGGAAATCGCCAGGCGACCACTTGCGCCGCGCCGAGCTCGGCCTTCGCGGCCTTCTGCGAGGCGTATCAGAAGCTCAAGGCCAACTACGTCGACAAGCTGAACGACACCAAGCTGGCCGAAGGCGCCATCCAGGGCATGTTCCAGGACGGCGTCCAGGACCCCTTCAGCGGCTACATGTCTCCGCAGGACTACCAGCAGGCACTGGGGTCGCTATCGGGCAAGTTCAGCGGCATCGGCGCCGAGATGGCGGTCAAGAACCTGAGCGAGCCCGCCAACCTGTCCGCCTGCGCCACGCTCTCTGACAACTGCGTGCTCGTGGTGGTCAGCCCCATCTCCGGATCGCCGGCGGATCGGGCGGGCCTGAAGCCGGGCGACGTGGTCAGCGCAGTGGACGGCAAGAGCGTCAATGGCTCGACGATCCAGGACCAGATCGCGGGCGTCCGCGGGCCATCCGGCACGACCGTCAAGCTCACCGTCAAGCGCGGCAGCAAGACCTTCGACCTGTCCATCACGCGCGAGGAGATCACCACCCAGGAGGTCGAGTCGAAGGTGCTTGATGGCCACGTCGGGTACATCGCGCTGCACGGCTTCTCCGAGTCAAGCCCGGACCAGTTCCACGCGGCACTCCAGGGACTGCTCGACAAGGGTGTCACCAAGATCGTCTTCGACCTCCGCGGCAACCCCGGCGGCTACATCTACTCGGCCCAGCGCATTGCTTCTGAATTCGTGAAGTCCGGGACGATCTTCACCCAGGAGTCGGCAGGCGGTGAGATCAAGCCCTGGCCCGCACTGGGCGACGGGATCGCCACCAATCCCAAGCTCCCCCTGGCGGTCCTGATCGACAACGGCAGCGCATCCGCGTCGGAGATCGTCAGCGCGGCGCTCAAGGAGCTCCACCGGGCCACGCTGATCGGAGAGCACACCTTCGGCAAGAACACCGTCCAGATCTGGGCTCCCCTGCAGGACGGAGCGGCGGGCGGCGTGCGCATCACCATCAGCCGCTGGTTCCCGCCCAACCACGACAGCGTCCACCCTGCAGGGGTGCAGCCCGACGTGGCGGTCACCGTCCCTGCCGGGACACCGCCGGAGAAGGACCTGGTCCTCGATCGCGCGCTGGCCTTCCTCGCGCGAGCGACGGGCACGACCCCGGCCTCGCCACTCCCTTCCGGCAGCCCGACCGCCTTTCTGCCCGATGCCGCGCTGGTCAGCTGGGACGACGGCGCCCTGCGCCTGGCCTTCGTCTAACGGTCATTGCCCGCGCTGCATCTGCCTGTTAGGATGCCGGGCAACGAAAGGAGGTGGTGTGCAGTGAGTAGTTCCTGTCACGCCACCACCGAGGCGGTGCGATAACACACCCTTCGCGTGGTAGCGAGGTAAGAGCCGGCTGATTCGCCGGCTCTTTCCATGTCTCGGACCTCTTCGCCGAATCCTCCCTCCGCTTGACCGATGCCTGAGCAGACGATCGTCCTCAATCGCCGTGCGCGCCACGAGTACGCCATCGAGGAGACCCTCGAGGCGGGCATCGTGCTGACCGGGACGGAGATCAAGTCGATCCGCGCCGGCCGCGTGAACCTGGTCGACGCCTATGCCCGCATCGAGAAGGGCGAGGCGTGGCTCATTGGAGCCCATATCGCCCCATACGAGCAGGGGAATCGGTACAACCACGAGCCACGCCGCACGCGGAAGCTCCTGCTGCACCGCGACCAGATCGCCGAGCTGGTTGGCCGAACCCAGGCCAAGGGACAGACCGTCATCCCGTTGCGGCTCTACATCCGCGATGGGAGGGCGAAGCTCGAGCTCGGCATCGGTCGTGGGAAGAAGGTGCACGACAAGCGCCGCACCATCGCCGAACGCGACCGCCGACGCGAGCTCGAGCGGGAGACCAAGGAGCGGGTCAAGCTCTAGGGAGTTGATGGCGCCGGCCGACGACCCTTGGCCGGCGTTGCAACGGCCTGCGGGGCCGCCACGCGCCGGATGTGGAGTGAACGGGTGTTCACTTTGGAGTCGGCGCGTGGTAGAATCGGCCGAGTCGGTTCGTGGGGATGTCAGGTTTCGACAGGGCTCAGGGACCGGAGATCGCAGGTCGAGGTCGCCCGCAGGCCTCGTTAAACCGCGGGCAAGCCAGTAACTGGCACTAACAGTTACGCCCTCGCTGCTTAGTCAGTGAGCATCGACACCGTCCCACCTCCCCGGACGGTGAAGATGTCATCAGGGGAGGTGCGGCACCGCCGACTCCGGTGAGCGGTGTCAAAGAGCCGAAAGGCATCACCGGATAGCAAGCGGAGCACCCCGCCGGTTGGGGGCCCGCATCGCGAAGCGCAAGTAGGCCGGAAATACCTGTAGGAAGTCTCCGGCGACTCGGTTCTGGACGGGGAGTTCGATTCTCCCCCATCTCCACCAACATTCCCCTCAGCGCGGCCCATCCTCCACCGCTGCCCCATGGGGCTTGATTCCGTGTGCTACGTTCCTGCGGCGGTCGAACCCAGTCATCTCATCCGCGACCACACCAGGAGGGCGCAAACGGACTCATGGACTTCAACAAGCTGAGCAGCAACGACAAGCTGGCCGTCTACGGCTCGGTCGCGACCCTGGTTGGGGGCATCCTGGGCGGAGCGGTCTCCGCGCTGGGCTGGCTCGCGTTTCTAGCGGCGATCGCGATGCTGGTCGTGGTCTTCCTCCCCCAGTTCTCTCCGACGACCACCCTGCCGGGATCGAAAGGCAGCATCATGCTGCTGATTGGTGGCATCGCCGCCGTCGTCATGGTCCTCGGGTTCCTGACGATCCTTGGCCTTCTCGGCTACTACTTCCAGCTCTTCGCCTTGAATGCCATCTTCTTCCTCATCGCCGTCATCGGCGGTGTGGTCATGGGATGGGCCGGATGGCAGGCATTCCAGGCCGAGGGCGGCAAGTTCCAGATCGGGAGCGGCGGGACCGGTGGCGGTTCTGGCGGCAGCGCTCCGCCCCCTCCTCCCCCAGGCGCCCCAAGCTAGACCGATGGCGCCGCCTCGCCGGCGGCGCTCGTCCTTCCCAGCTCCCTGACGCGCTGCGCGAGCAGGTCGATCGCATCGTCCTGCTCGTTAGCCTCTGAGCCCAGCCCGCGCCGCGCCTCGCTGAGGCGGGCGACGACCGCATCCCCGGCGAGGCCATCGTCGATGGCATCCAGCGCCTGGCCGATCAGCCGGCTCCGGGCCGCATCGGTCTCGGCGGCGAGCAGCTCGGCGATGCGTCGCGTCCCGCGGGCCTGCGAGGTCACCGGGGCGGACCCTGGGAATGCCACGGCGAGGCGGAATCCGGCCTCCTCGGCGACGATGCCCAGCCACGGACCATCCGCGCTGAGGCGTCCAATGGCGACCGCCGGAGCGCTCGACACGGACCGCAGCCCTCCGCCCGGGCCGTTCCTCGCCAGGCCGGCCCTAGCTACTCACCTTGTCGGCAGGCAGGACCACGATCCGCCGGCTCGGCTCGACCCCCACGCTCTGCGTCCGGACCCGTGGGTTCTCGACGAGCGCCATGTGCACGATCCGGCGCTCGACGGCCGGCATCGCCTCGAGCTGGATGATCTTGCCCGTCTGCAGCACGCGCTCGGCCGCCCGACGTGCGACGTCGCGCAGCTGGTCCTCGCGCCGCCCGCGGTAGTTCTCTACGTCAATCGCGATACGGAAGGTCTGGCCCTCGCGTCGCGCGATGATCAGGTTCACCAGGTGCTGCAGGCTTGCCAGCTTCTCCCCACGCCGACCGATGAGCACGCCCAGGTCATCGCCCTTGACGTTGAGCTTCGCCGTCTCGGTGCCCATCGCGATCTCGACGGTCCCCTTGAGGTCCATCAGGCGCAAGAACTCTTCGAGCACTGCCTTCGCCTCATCCACCACGGCGCGCTCCTTCTCGGAGAGCTCCTCCATCGGCTTGGCGGGAACGAAGGGAATGGGTTCGCGGGCCGGGCGGTCACCCCGGTCGGGACGCTCGCCGCGATCCGGGCGGGGCGGGCGATCTCCGCGGGGCGGGCGACCGCCGCGCTGGGGCCGCTCGCGGAATCCTCGCCCCTCGGCGGGAACTGCCTCGAGGACCGCCGCTCCAGCCGGGGGCGAGGGTGGCTCGCTCCCCGCGTCTGAGCGCGCGCGTGCCCCACGACCGCGACCGCCGCGCCGGCGGCGGTTCTCCTCGGCCCTGGCGAGCTCGATCGCCTGGTCGGCGGCCGCGTCATCCTCCTCGAGGTCGGTGCTCGTCACGCCCTGCTCCGGTTCGGCGGTTCGCGGCGGAGCGGCCTCGTCCATCGATGGGGTCGCCTCGCGGACGCTTGGAGCCGCGGCGACCGCGGATCTGGGCGCGGCGAGGATCCGCGCCTCCTCCCCTCCGACGCCCAGGATGCCGCGACTGCCCTGCGACAGGATCTCGATGTCGAGCTCCGAGAGGTCGGACTCGAATTCCTTCATCGCGGAGCGGATCGCCTCCTCCACGTTCTTGCCGGTGAATTCCCTGAATGTCATCGCCTTCGGCCTCGCTTCTTCTTGCCGCCGGGGCGCGGGCTCGTGGCGCGCGGTGGTGCCGCGGCGCGTTGGCCCTGGGGTTGCCCTTGGGCGGATTGGCTTGGGTTGCGGCTCGGGGGTGGGTCGGCCGCGCTGCGCGGCCCAGCTCCACGCGGCCTGGCCGCAGCTGATGCTTTCGGACCGGGATTGGGGCTCTCCGCCGGCCGGTTGGGGGGCAGGGGGGTACGCGTCGTGGGTGGTGCCCAGCTCGGGGACCAGCCGAGGATCGGGAACAGGTTGCCCCAACCCATGATCAGGAACTGGTGCACGACGAGGTATGCCGTGTAGACGACCCAGTAGAGGATCAGGCCGCTGGCGAAGATGCCTCCCCAGAAGACGGTCAGCAGAGGGAAGAGGTAGGTCATGGTGCTGGTCGCGCTCGAGGTGGCGTCGTCGGGGTTGGACGGCGGCGCGGTCATCTTGACCTGCACGAACTGGAGGAGGCCGGCGATGATCGCCAGCAGCGAGAGGCCGAACCCACCGATCACCAGAGCAAAGGCGTGGTCCGGCTGCGCCAGGTTAAGGTGCACCCCGGTGATGGGATTCATGAGCCACGCCGACGTGGTCTTGATGCCCGTCGAGAGGTGCAGCGGATCCACCAGCTGGCAGTTCAGGGGGAGGAAGTGGGTGAAGTTGCCCGAATCGAACTGCGGCAGGTTGCAGGGGCCACTGACGGGCGTCGAGAAGGTCACCTGATTGCCGGAGGTACCGAGCTGGGTGATGCCGGGAAGCGCCGCCTTCAGCTGGGTGAACGCCGCTTCCTTGACCTGGTCGGTGGTCAGGGTGACCACGTTCGAGGCCCTGATCAGGACCTGGTACAGGCTGAACAGGATGGGCATCTGGACCAGGAGCGGCAGGCATCCGCCCAGCGGGTTCACGCCGTGCTCCCGATAGAGCGCCTGCTGCTCCTGCTGGATCTTCTGCGGATTCCCCTTGTGCTTGCGCTGCACCTCGCGGATCAGCGGCTGCATCCGCTGCATCTCCTTCTGCTGCCGGATCTGCGCGGCAAACAGGGGAGCCAGGACCGTGCGGATGACGACCGTGAAGACGATGATCGCCAGAGCGAAGTCGCTGAGCAGGAACCGATATGCGAGCACCAGCAGGTTGAAGAGGGGCAGGTAGATGACGTCCCACGGCGGGGAGAAGTGCTCGATCCCGAAGAAGCCGGCGGCGACGAGTGGAGTCAAGGGGTGCTCATCTCATGGGACCGGGTCGTAGCCGCCCGGATGGAGCGGGTGGCAGCGTGCGATACGGCGTGCCCCCAGCCATGAGCCGCGCAGCAAGCCATAGCGTTCGACGGCCTCGTACGTGTACCGCGAGCAGGACGGCTCATAGCGGCAGCTGGGCGGCATCCACGCGGTGAGCCGCTGGTATGCCGTGATCATCCCGAGCCCGATAAGCCTCAACGTCCGATCTCCGTTCGCCGGAGCACGTTGGTGAGCGCCTCTCGCAGGTCCGCGTAGGTCGCCTGTGCGGCGGCCGGCCGCGCGATCACCAGCAGGTCCCAGCCACTTCCAAGTTCGTCGTACCGCTCGCGCATCAGCGCTCGCAGCCGGCGGCGTACCCGATTCCGCTGGACCGCTCCTCCGAGCGATCGGGGTGTGCTGAGCCCGATCCGGGTTGTCGCACCATCGGTCCGTAACGCTCTCAAGACCAGGAGGGGCGAGGATCGTGTCGTTCCGCCGCGGGCCAGTGCGTCGAAGTCCCTCTTGCGTCGGAGGGTTGGGTACGGCGGCACGTCCGTTGCCGGTTCAGGCGGACAGCTTGCTGCGCCCCTTTGCTCGACGTCGGGCGAGCACGCGGCGACCACCCCGTGAAGCCATGCGAGCCAGGAAGCCGTGTTCGCGCTTCCGGGCGCGCTTCTTGGGCTGGTACGTCTGTTTTGCCATCAGTCCGTGCTCGACCCCACTGCGGTCAGCGGTTCCAACATTGCCCGGGCCCTCAAACACAACAAGGGCTGGCGGATGCCAGCCTCACGCGATGGACTCGTGGCCCGGTTTCGCTGTCGCGGATTCTACCGGCGGCTCGCTGAGGCCGTCAAACCTCGCGGCGAGGGGTCCGCGGCTGCCCATTGTCGGGTCCAAAAGGCGGCTGCTACACTACCGCGACCCCCAGGGCCGGATGCTACTTCGACGGCTCCCCGCGCGCCCGGGAGGAGTACGATTTCGGACCCCTCTAACCGTGGCGCAGCGGACTGGAGACTGGTTCATTGATGGATGCGAAGCAGGTATGGCGCGCCGTCCTCGGTGAGCTCCAGGTGAGTCTCTCGCCGGCCAACTTCGAGACCTGGCTCAAGGACACAGCCCTCATCGAGATCGATGAGAACCGCTTCCGCATCGCCGCTCCAAACGGTTTCGCGCGAGACTGGCTCGACAACCGCTATCGGCCGCTGATCTCCCAGACGCTGACGCGTGTCGTCGGCGGCTCGGTGCAGATCGAGTTCGTCGTTGTCGATGCACCTGGTCCGCTCCCAACCCAGAACGGCGACGGCGAGCTCCCGCTCCCCCCGGTTTCCGCGGGTGGCAACTCCATGCCTATAACCCGCTCTTCCTGTACGGCGGCGTCGGCTTGGGCAAGACCCACCTGATGCACGCCATCGGCAACGCGGTCGCAGCCAAGTTCCCCCGCAAGCGGATCCTGTATGCGACCAGCGAGAAGTTCACCAACGACTTCATCAACTCCATCCGCGAGCAGAAGATGGAGGACTTTCGGAACCGATATCGGCGCATCGACGTGCTGCTCATCGACGACATCCAGTTCATTGCCGAGCGCGAGCGGACCCAGGAGGAGTTCTTTCACACCTTCAACGCGATCCATGAGGCGGGCAAGCAGATCGTGCTCAGCTCGGATCGGCCGCCCAAGGCGATCACCACCCTCGAGGAGCGGCTCCGCTCGCGCTTCGAGTGGGGCCTGATCGCCGACCTCACCCCACCGGACCTCGAGACGCGCATCGCCATCCTTCGCTCGAAGGCGGAGGACCAGATCGGTCTGATCCCGTCGGACGTCATCGAGTTCATCGCGCGCAAGGTGGTGAGCAACGTCCGGGAGCTGGAAGGCGCCCTCAACCGGGTCATCGCCTACGCCTCGATGAGCGGCATGCCGATCAACATCGAGCTCGCCTCGGCGGTCCTCAGCAACGTCATGTATAACCCCAAGAAGCGGTCGATCACCCCGCAGCGGATCGTCCGCGCGGTGGCCGATTATTACGGGGTGAACCTGGACCAGCTGCGCTCGAGCAAGCGCGACCGCGCGATCGTGGTGCCCCGGCAGATCGCGATGTACCTGATCCGGGAAGAGACCGACATCTCGCTGTTGCGCATCGGTGCCGAGCTCGGCGGGCGGGATCACTCGACCGTGCTGCATGCCTGCGACAAGATCGCGCGTGAGCTCAGCGAGAACGACGAGATGCGCCGTGAGATCAACGCCGTCCGGGAGATGATCTACTCCGAGTGACGGCCCAGAGATCAGGGCTCGTGTGGATAACCGGCCCGTTCCAGTGCATATCAGCCGAGGCTTGTGGACAACCTCCTGTGCTGGTCATCCCGTGGCGTCCGCCCATCCCCAGGTTATGCGCCAGTTCGAGGAGGTTCGACACATCTGCTCCGCCGGTCGTCGACACCGCCAGGACGGCGAATCGGGCACGTTTTGGGTCCCTATCCACACCGTCCACACGCCTACGAGGGACCACGACGGGTATTCTTCCTCTATTCCTTCTGAGTGGTAGGTAAAGGGGTCTCTGCTCGCCATGTTGCGGACTCGTGAGGGTGAGGTCGTCATGAACATCTCGGTGATGCAGGAGAACCTCGCGCGTGGACTCCAGACGGTGAGTCGAGCCGTCAGCAGCCGGGCCACGCTTCCGGTGCTCGCCAACGTCCTGCTCAAGACCCAGGACGCGGGGCTCAAGCTGACCGCGACAAACCTCGAGATCGGCATCAGCTCGTGGGTGCCGGGCAAGGTCGAGGACGAGGGCGAGATCACCGTCCCGGCCAAGCTGATCACCGACCTGGTCGCCTCGCTCCCCAACCAGCGCATCGACCTGGAGCTATCGGTCAAGGATCGAACCCTGCGGCTGACCTGCGGTGGCAACCGGGCTTCCATCAAGGGCATCGACGCGGACGAGTTTCCCGTGGTGGCCGCGATCGGCGAGGCACCCACCACGGCGATCCCATCCCGTGCGCTGCGCGAGGCGCTGACCGAGGTCGTCTTCGCGGCGGCCTCCGACGAGAGTCGCCCGATTCTCACCGGCGTCCTCACGCGGTTCGCCGGCGAGACGGTCACGCTGGCGGCGGCCGACAACTACCGCATCGCCGTGCGCACCCTCGCACTCGCGCGTCCGGTGGGTACGGAGCTGACGATCGTGGTCCCGGCGCGCTCCTATGCCGAGCTGGTCAGGATCCTGCCGGACAGCGATGACCCGATCGAAGTGACCGTCACGCCCAATCGCAGCCAGGTGATGTTCCACGTGGAGGGCACCGACCTCGTCAGCCGCCTGATCGAAGGCCAGTTCCCCAACTACGAGCCGGTGGTTCCGAAGCAAGACGCCTGGACCGCGCGGGCCGTGGTTGACCGCGAGGCGTTCCTGGCGGGGACCCGGCGCGCCAGCATCTTCGCGCGCGACAGCGCGAACATTGTGAAGGTCGAGGTGGGCGGTGACGGATCCGAAGGCGCGGGAATCGCCATCACCGCGCATGCCGCCGACGTGGGCGACAACGCGGATTCGCTCGAGGCCGCGGTCGAAGGGAGCCCGACGACCATCGCCTTCAACGCCCGCTACCTGATCGACGTGCTCGCCAACCTCGGCTCCGACGAGGCGGCGCTGGAGCTCTCCGGACCGTTGGCGCCAGGAGTGATCCGCGGGGTCGGCAAGGATGACTACGTGCACGTCATCATGCCGGTCCGCACCGCCAGCTAGACCGATGGCGCCGGCGCCGGCGCCGGCAACGCGCCGCGCCGGGCCCTGAACCATGCGCCTCGTCCGCCTGGACCTGGAAAGCTTTCGCAGCTACCGCTCAGCCGAGCTCCAGCCGGCCCCGGGCCTGACGATCGTGGCCGGCCCCAACGGGGCGGGGAAGACCAACCTGCTCGAGGCGGTCCAGGTGGCGATCACCGGACGATCCCCGCGCGCGGCCGCGGACGTGGAGCTGGTGCACCACGGAGCGTTCTTCGCCCGAATTCGGCTCGATCTAATCGACGAGCGTGGATCGGAGCTGCGCATCGAGGCGCTCATCCCCGGCGTGGATGCGCCCCGGGAGGTCCGCAAGCGCGTCACCCTCAATGGCCTGCCACGGCGTGTGGGCGGGCTGGGGGAGACGGTGCGCAGCGTCCTGTTTCGACCGGAGGAGATGCTGCTGCTGGTGGGATCGCCCTCCGAGCGGCGCCGATTCCTTGACGCCATCGTGGCGCAACGCGACCGGGCCGCCGTGCGCGACCTGGCCGAGCTCGCTCGCGTGCTCGCCCAGCGCAATGCCCTGCTGCGTGCCATCCGTCACGAGGAGGCCGGGGAGGAGGAGCTCGCCTTCTGGGATGAGCAGCTGGCGATGATCGGGGCCCGGGTGATGGCGCAGCGGCTGGCCATCGTCGGCCAGCTCGGCGAGTTGATCGGTCCCTTGCACGACGCGGTCGCTCCCGCGTCCGAGCGTGGCGAGCGCGTTCGGCTGGCCTATGCGGACTCCCTTAAGGACGCGTGGCCGGCCCGCGCGACCGGCGTCAGCGATGCACTCGAGGACCGTGAACTCCTCGCCGCACGGCTCGCGGTCGCGTACCGCGAACGGCTGGCAGGCGTTCGGCAGAAGGAGCTGTGGAATGGCGTCTCGCTCGTAGGCCCCCAGCGCGACGACCTGTCGGTGGAGCTGGACGGCCGCGAGGTCGCAACGCACGCATCGCGTGGTCAGCAGCGGACCATCATCCTGGCCATGAAGCTCGCCGAGACCGACCTGCTCAGCGCAGATGGACCCGCGCCGGTCGTGCTGCTGGACGATGTCTTCAGCGAGCTGGACCCGCAGCGGTCCGAGCGGGCGCTGGAGCTGCTGCTGGAGCGCGGCCAGGTGCTGGTCACCATGGCCGACCTGTCCAGCCTCCCGGCCCGACGGCGGCGCAGCGTCCCGATCTGGCAGGTCAGCGACGGCAGCCTGCAGCTCACCCCGCGGGTCGCATAGGGCGCAGATGGGCGCGGGCGACCGGCCGTCACGCTCCTTCGCGGTGGAGGAGGCCGCATCGGCGTTGCAACGGGCATTGCTGACCTGCATCGGTCCGGGTGCCGCCGAGCAGATCGCGCTCGCCCAGGCGCGTCTTGCGTGGCAGGAGGTGACCACGGAGGCGGGGCTGGCGCGCGGGCCTTTGCACAGCCGCCTGACGCGCATCTCCAACGGCGCCGCGCGGATCGAGGCCAGCGACTCGATGCTCGCCGGTGAGCTCCGGCTTCGGGCCGACGCGCTCGCGTGGGCCGCCAACCGGCGGATGGAGGACCGTCCGGGGGCCAGTCTGCGCATCACCTCCCTGACGATCGTCGTGGGTCGGGGCGACCGGAGCGGGTCCCTATAATCGGCAGCGGCCCGGGCCGCACTCCGTCCTCATCCATCGCACTCCGGGGCTGGCGCCATGACGAATCGACTCGCAACCCGAATCGGACTCCCGGTGCCGGAGGAGCGACCAGCTGACACGCGGGACGTCCTGCGCTTCCGCGAGCCCGCGGTGGGCGCGGAGGTCCGGACCAAGGGGAGCCTCTTCCTGCTGGCGCAGGTGACGGGTGGCGACGCCGCGGTTGGGCGCGCCGCGGCGCAGGCTCTCGAGGCCCTGGAGCACGACTACTACTACGACCTGTCGGCCGGGGCGCTGGGCGCCCTGGGCAAGGCGCTGGCCAACGCCAACCGCCGCCTCTTCCATCAGCGCGGCAAGCTGGGGATTCCCCGGCGCGCCGGGGTGAGCGTCATCGCGGTCGCCATCCGCGGGCGCGAGGCACACGTCGCGAAGCTCGGTCCGGCGTCGGCGGTGATCGTGCGTCAGGGCAGGATGTATGAGCTGCCGCCACCGCCCACCGCTGCCGAAGAGGATCCGCGGGTCCGACAGCGACGCGTCGCAGCGACCCTGGGTGAGGCACTCGAGATCGAGCCGTACAGCTGGCAGGGCGAGCTGGCCGCCGATGACCGGATCGCCCTGGTGAGCCGCAACCTGGCCCAGGTAGTGGGCGTCGACGAGCTCAAGCGCGCACTCGCCCTGCTGCGGCCCTCCCAGTCTGTGGAGCACCTCCAGCACCTGTTCCAGATCCGCGGTGGACGCGGCTCGGACGGCGTCCTGGCGATCGAGATCAGCGCCCTGCCGGCGACCGCGGCCACGCACCACCTCGAGCCGGTTCGTCCGGCTGAGCCACTCGCCGGGCTGCCGGACCAGAGCCCGGTGCCCCTCGCTGACGCCATCGGCCGCTTCCTGCATCGCTCCGGTGACGCCATCGACGGCCTGCAGGCCGCCCTGGGACGCGCGGGCCTGCGGGTCATGAGCTGGATCCTCGCCTTCGTCCCACGCCGGCGACCACAGCTACGGACCGTGGCGCGCACCGAAATCCGCGAGGAGGAGCGCCGCCATCGGCTCGGCCTGCTGGGCATTGGGGTCGTCGCATTGCTGGTCGCCATGGGAGCCACGGTCGCCAGCCTGCCGGCGGCGCGTCCCACGGAGGCGATCCCGCGCGCCGCGGTCGCGCGCACGGCGATTGCGCAGGCCAAGGAGCTAGTGGAGAAGGTCGCGGCCAAGGTCGACGGCCAGAACCTCGTGGCGCGCTCGCCGGAGCGGGCCAAGGGCTACCTGAACGATGCCTACAAGGCACTCCAGCTGGCCGCCGACGCCGGGATCAGCAAGGCGCAGCTCGCTTCGCTCCAGACGAGCGTGGACCGCGGGCTGGACGCGCTCTACCAGGTGACGCGCATCACCGACGTTGCGCTGATCCTCGACCTGCGACGCAGCTTCGAAGACGTGACCCCGTTGCGGATGGTGGCGGCCAGCGACGGATCCCTCTGGATCGCCGAGACGGCGCGCGGGCGGGTGATCCGCGTGGATCCCGCCCACAAGCTGGCGACGGTGGTGTATCGGGCCGGACAGCAGGTCTCCGGCCACACCACCGGCGAGCCGTGGTTGATCGCCACCGCGGCGACCGACGTGGTGGTCGTCGACCGCCAGCGCCAGGCGTGGCGCTTCGACCTGGGGCAGCGGTCGCCGCGCCGCCTCGTGCTCAACGGCATCGACAAGGTGAGCCCCAAGGCTTCGCTGCTCGTCGCCCTCCAGCACCGGCCGCCGCTGCAGATCTTCAACCTGTACCTCGTCGATCCTGGCGACGGGCGCGTCAAGAAGTGGACTCCGCCGGCGGTGATTCCCATCACCTACCCAAGCGCCCCGGAGAGCTTCCTGACCGCGAAGCCGGACCTCTCGCTGGCCTCGACCACCGACCTGCAGGCGGACGCCAACCTGTGGCTCCTGCACGCCTCGACCGTCACGCGGGTGAACTTCGGGCGTCCGCTCGCGCAGGCCGACTTCTCCTTTGACGCTCCGCCGGATCGGGAGGTGCGCCCTACCCTCAACTACCGCCTGCTGCGCGAGGCGTCGGTGGGCGACCGCGAGCTCTTCTACGTCTGGGATCAGGCCAATGCACGGATCATCGCGTACCAGCGAGCCGATGGAGCCTTCGTCAAGCAGTGGATGGCGCCGCGCACCGGACAGTACGCCACGATCCTGACCGGGGTGGTGGGCTTGCAGGTGCTCTCCGCGGCCGATGGACCACCTGCGGCCTACCTCCTGACGCAAGGGCGCATCGTCCGCGTGGTCCTCGAGTAGCGCCTAGAATCGGTTGATGGGCGATCCACAGCCGTTCGGGCGCGTGCGCCTGGTCGAGATGGTCGTCGAGAGCGTCCGCGTCCACATGCTCTCGAGCCAGCACGTGGTGATCCTCAAGGAGACCGAGCGGGACCGATATCTCCCCATCTGGATCGGTCCATCCGAGGCGAACGCCATCGCCATGCGCCTCCAGGGCCTCTCCGCGGAACGCCCACTGACCCACGATCTGCTGGTCAGCATCCTCGAGGCGCTCTCAGCCACGATCAGCCGGGTGGTGGTCACCCATGTCACCGATGGCACGTTCCACGCGCGCCTCTACCTCGAGACCGGCGACGGCAGCGAGACGGAGATCGACTCGCGCACCTCGGACGCCATCGCGGTGGCCGTGCGCACCGGTTCCACGATCTACGTCGACGCGCGGGTCCTCGACGAGGCCGGGGTCGAGCCGGACCAGGCCGACGACGGCGAGGAGAGCGACGCCAAGCTGGCCGTCTTTCGCGACTTCGTCAACTCGCTCGACGTGGACCTCCCCCCTGGCGAGATGGGCCCTCCCGCGGAGGAGCAGAGCAGCTAGCCGCGCAGGCTGAAGCCTTTCCTGGTGAACAGGAAGGAGGCGGCGAAGGCCGCGAGGCCCAGGGGCACCAGCGCGAGCGTACCCAGGCTGATGCTGAAGGCAGCCAGCAGGAACAGCACGGTGGCGACCAGCAGCAGGATGGCGGACAGGTCGAAACGCATGAGGACCTCCTTGACCGCGCCGATGTAGGCAGCCACCGTGCCAGCCCGCCACCAGCAACGCGGCTTCGCCGGCCTAGTGCGTGGGCGATCCCTTCCCGGGCTGCTCGCCGAGCGTCCTGCGCCGGTCGAACCAGAGTGCCAGGCGCAGCCGTCCGAGGTCGCGGAAGGTCCGCAGGATCTTGATTAAGCTCGCGCCGGTGTTGGTACCCGCCGCGCGCGGGAAGTGGTGCACGCCCACCTGCGCCATCGGCACGTGGCGCGCGCGAAGCTTGATCAGCAGCTCGGCGGAGAGGAAGGGCCCGTCCGAGTCGAGCCGCATGCCATCGAACACCTCGCGCCGGAAGACCTTCATGGCGCAGTCGATGTCCCGCACCCGCAGCCCGAAGGCCACGGAGACGATCGTGTTGTAGGTCTTGGCAATGACGAGCCGATGCAACGGGTCGCGGCGCTTGATGCGCCAGCCGATCACGGCGTCCACGCGCTTGCGCGAGATGTCGTCGAGGCGATCGAGGAGAAGCCGCAGCTCCTCCAGGTCGAACTGCAGGTCGCCATCGGAGAAGGAGATCAGCGCTCCGGATGCGTTCGCGAAGCCCGCCTTCAGCGCGCCGCCATAGCCGCGGTTGGGCTGGTGATGGACGCGGACACGGGGATCGGCCGCGGCGAGCTGGTCGGCGAGCTGCGGCGTGCGGTCGCTCGACCCGTCGTCGACGATCAGCACCTCGAGCGACTCGACCATGGGGCCAATCTGCTCGAGCGCGAGCTGGACGGTGCGCTCGACGTTCTCCTCCTCGTTGTAGGCGGGGAAGAAGAAGGTTAGGTGCGGGCGCTGCGACGACGCTGTCTGCTCAGTCATGAGGGTGGCTGATCCAGGATGTGGAGGAGTGAGCTGAAGAGCGGGATCGTCGGCACCCACTCGGTCGAGTGGGCATCAACGATCCG
>VBGQ01000235.1 GCA_005882055.1 Chloroflexota bacterium | reverse complement strand
TCTGGCCGTTGGTGAGTCCGGTGTCGTGGAAGGTCAGGGTGTTCCCGACCTCGGCCACCTTCGCCTCCCCGCCTGGAGCGGTCCCGCGATAGATCTCGTAGTTGGTGATCGGCGACCCGCCATCGGATGAGGGCGCCGTCCAGGTCACGTCAACCGTCGTGTTCCCTCCGGTGGCGGCAGGGTTCTGCGGCGGGCCCGGAACCGTTGGTGGCGGCGGCGCTGTGGAGGCCACGACCGCGAAATTGCGCGTCTGCCATTGCGCGAACCATTCACAGATCACAAAGCACGGGCCGGTGACCTGGCTGCTGCCCCACACCACGCCGGTGTTCGACGGATCGGGCGTTGCGCCGGCGTAGTCGCCCCAGCGGCACGGCGTGGACGCCGAGCAGCTGTAGTCGACGTCCGCGGCACTGCTGCTCCCAAGCAGGAGCTCGCCAGTGTCCATGCTTCCGAGCGGCGTGGACGGGCCACGGCTCTGTGCCCCGATGATCGGCAGCTGCGACGATCCGCTGCGGTTGTAGAAGATCGCCGCGCTGTCACCACCCTTGGCAGGCGAGATCGCGCCGTTGAACACGAAGTCGGTCGGGCTGTCGAGTTGGCCCTGCTGGCGGAGGACCGGTGGTGCTCCTGCGGTGACCTCGTACCAGCGCACCACGGAGCGACCACCCGGACCGTTGACGGTGTGCTGGGTCCAGATGCCCTTCGCCCCGCCAGCGCCCGGGTCGTTGACGGCCACGGCCTGGGTGAGGCGAGCATCGAGCGTGTCGATCGTGAAGGACGATCCGGGCTGAGGCGCCGAAGCCGGGATGTCGAAGGTCGGTACGGTCACCGCGCCATCGGCTATGAGCGCCGGGCTGCCGGAGCTGCTGATGAAGTGCCAGAGCTCGAGCTTGGTCTGCGGTCCGAGGTAGAGGTTGTCGCCGAGGAGCGGATGTGCTGCATCCGCGAAGTAGTAGGCCGTTGACGGTCCCGCGCAGGATGCGTCGCCCGACGCCGGCTTCGGGATCGCCCACAGCGTCGCGGTTTCGAAGGTGTAGTTGGGCGCCGCGACATCGGAGAAGACGTTGCTCCCGATGAAGATGAAGTCGTCGTCGTGGCCGAGCTTTGGGTAGTCGTCGAGATCGCTGCCGCGCCCGATCCCGAATCGGCACCAGCCGTTGGTGAGGTCGGATGGATCCGCGGTCTTGGACCAGCCAAAGAGCAGCGAGTTGTCGCCCTGGGACACGCCGATCGCGGAGTAGAACCAGCGGTTGGCCACTCCGTCCCACTGGATCTGCGGGTCACTTACGGAATCGAGGATCGAAGCACCGGTGAAGCTGCCGTTATCGGTCGAGCTCAGCAACGCAAGGTTGTTCCGGTCGAAGACTCCGATCTGCTGGTTCACCATCTCGACGTAGCGGGTTGGACCGATGGCCCCCGTCGAGTCCGGCGGAGTTGCCGCGTAGTCGCTGAGCCCGCTCCCATTGAGCCCATTGAAGAGACCAGTCAGGGGAAGGTGCACCGGCGCCTGGGGCCGGCGCTGGCCGACCGATGCGTGGGCCGCCGCGCGAAGCTTCGCCGCTCGCAAGGGACCAGGTGCCAGGGTATGGAATGGCATCACGGCATTGCCGGTGCGGACCCGCGGCTGACCCGGCTGGAGTGTGTGTGGGGTGAGCGTGCCGACCGCCCCACGCGTGGTCGCCTCGGCAGGGGCGGTGCTGGTGGGCGATCTCTGCGAGGCCGCGGCGAAGCCGGGGGCCAGCAGGAGCATCGACAGGCCGAGCGCCATCACCTGGCGGGCGCGGTGTCGCATGGCTCGGATCGACGCCACCTGGAACCCTCAGCTCGGAGACCCTCATCTTGGGGTCCGCCTGGGGCGATTGTCGAGGGCTAGTTACACGAATTCGGTGCGATCCGGCACTGGGCCGGGGGCAGGACGATCAGTGAGCAGCGAGGGGCGGCGGCGCATTGATTAGGGCCCCGGCCGAGAGTACGGTGGGTCGCGCTGCCGCAACCTCTTGACGGGGGCGTCGTCGATCTTCGTGTCCGAGCCATTGAGATCGCGTCCCAGCACCTCGCCGCGATCCTCGCGACGCGGCCTGGGCTGACCGCGGTGTCGCGCATGGATCCCGAGCTACACCCGCGGCGCCGCTGGCGGCGGCTGGTCGCGGCGCTCGTCACCGCTGTGGTCGTGCTCGGCTTGGCCTACACCGGCTACGTCGGCTACGAGGCGTCACGCCAGGCCGTATCGGTCGACGAGCACCGGAACCGCGACTGCCGAACGCCAGCCGATCTCTACGGCTGGACCTACGAGGCGATCAACTACCCGGTCGGCGACGACACAAAGCTCCGCTCCGACAACAGGAAGATGAGCGATTGCGCCAGCCAGGGCGTGAAGGCCGGCGATGCGGTGGTTACCAGCGACGGGATCCGTATCGCCGGCTGGTACATCCCAGCTGCGGACGGGGCATCCCCAACCGGGCCGACGATCGTCATGGTCCACGGCTACGCAGGCAACAAGAGCAGCGACCTGCCCTATGCCGTTGGGCTCCACTCGCAGTTCAACCTCGTCGCCTTCGACGAGCGCAACGGGGGTCGCAGCACCGGAACCCAGACGACATTGGGCGTCCTCGAGCAGAACGACGTCCGCGCGATCGTCGACTGGGTGGAGAAGACCAAACGCCCCGCCCACCTAGGAGTCTTCGGGGACTCGATGGGAGCGGCCGCCGCAATCGGCGAAGCACGGCATGACTCACGGGTCGAGGCCCTGGCGCTCGACTCGATGCACACGCGCATCGTCTACCAGTTCGAGCAGCGCCTGAAGCACAACGGGCATCCCGCCTATCCAGGCACGTGGGCAACCTTCATCGGCACCTGGTTGCGCACCGGTGTCTGGTTCGGCTCGGCCGATCCGGAGGACGCACTGAGCGATATCGGCTCCCGCCCCATGCTGCTGACTCACGGAACCGGTGATACCGAGGACCTGCCGGAGCGCACGCAGGCCTTCTACGACGAGGCAAAGCGGGCGGGAATGAACGTCGAGCTGCACTGGTGCATGGGCGCCAAGCACGGAGAGGTCGTGAAGACCTGCCCGGATGACCTTGCGGGCTGGCTGAGCTCGTTCTTCGGTCGAACCCTGTCGCCGACGGCCTAGGAGGAGAAACCGATGGAGACGCTGCCGGACCTGGTCGTCGAGGTGTCGCGGGCGCATTCCGACCATCCCGCGCTGCGCATCAAGCCTGCCTTCCGGACCCGGACCTGGACCTACGGGCAGATCGGCGACCTGGTTCCGAGGGTCGCGACCCTGCTCGGGGAGGCCGGCGTGACGCCTGGCGATCGCGTCCTGATCTGGGCCGTACCGCGCCCAGAGTGGGGCATCGCGTCGCTGGGAGCCCAGTGGGCTCGTGCCATCTC
>VBGQ01000234.1 GCA_005882055.1 Chloroflexota bacterium | reverse complement strand
ACACGGGCCAGGCCGGCAGGCCGCTCAGGATGTTCGGCTTGCCTTCCGAGGTGGTTCCAAACGCAAGGAAGGTATTGATGAACGGGTTCGACCACAGGTTGCGGAGGTCGTTGCCGAAGTCGCCGAAGATCGGGCTGGTCCAGATGCCGATGTTGATCACCATCAACCCTCCCCAGAGGAGGGCAAAGATGTTCAGGATCGTTCCCCAGGAGCCGAGGCTGAACCACGCCCCCTTGTGGGGCCAGCCACGGGTGCGGGCCATCAGCACTCCGAAATTGCACATGAAGTAGCTGATGTAGATCATCCCGGTCGCCGCGATGGCGAGGTAGATCGAGGCCGTCGCGCCCATCAGGATCAGCGGAATGGCGCCCAATACGCCCACCGCTATGGCCGCGTTTGCCGGCGTCCTGAAGGTGGGATTCACTGAGCCCCATGCGGCACCGAATGGCAGCCGGCGATCGCGTCCCATCGAGAACATGAGCCGCACGGTTGCGCCCTGGATCGCGAGCGTGCAGACGAAGACGGCTACGAGGATCATGACCAGGTAGAGGTCGCCCAGCGTCGCTCCGCCCGGCAGGCCAAAGGTGAGGTTCTCCTTGATCGTGTCTGCGATCGGGAAGCCCGCGGCCTGCCCGGTTGCGATGGCCTTGTTGACGTCCCGGAACGAGAGGGTTACGGCCAGCAGGAAGATCGCGCCGACGATTCCCGAGAGCCAGATGGCGGAGAGGACGCCGCGTGGCGCGTGGCGCGAGGCATCTACGGTCTCCTCTCCGAACGTGCCGGCCGTGTCGAATCCATACACCACGAAGAGGGCCATGAACATGCCCACCAGGAAGACCGCAAAGTAGTTTCCGCCGGCCAGGCCCGCGGTGGGAGCAGTGTCAAACAGGACCGCAGGCGATTGGTGATTGGCGAAGAACAGGAGGATCAGGGCAAAGACGACCATGCCGAGGATCTCGGCTGCAACGCCGATGTTGTTCAGCAGCGCCAGAAGCCGTACGCCCTCGATGTTGATGAGCGTCGTGATGAGCAGAGCGAGAAGTCCAACGAACTGCCACATGTTGAGGAAGCCGATCGGCGAAGCGCTCGCGAGGTCCCAACCCTGGATGGTGGAGAGCACCAGTGGGACGGTCGCCGCAACGGCCGTCACGGTCACCACACCGGCCCAGAAGTAGATCCAGCCCGTGAACCAGCCGAGCGTCTTGTTCGAGAGGCGTTTCGACCATTGATAGATGGACCCCGCGACCGGGAAATGGCTGGAAAGCTCTGCGAAGTTCAGGGCGACGAACGTCTGGCCCAGGATGACCAGGGGCCACGCCCAGAAGATGGCTGGTCCGCCCACGCCGAAGGCGACGGCCTGGTTGGTGAAGGTACCCGTCGAGACGCTGATGTAACTGAACGCGACAGCGAAGTTCGAAAGGAAGCCGAGCGTTCGCCTCAGCTCCGGCTTGATGCCGAGCGAGCGGAGGTGCGCGTCATCTCGCGCGACCTGGTCGGCCTGCATGGGATCCGCGGACAAGGGTCTCCTCCTCTCCCCACACGAATGTGGCTCCGTCCGAGAAAGGGATCGCGCTAGAGCGCCCCCGCGGTCCGTCTCGTCGTTGCCGCCGCACTTGCCACGATTGCCGGCCTCGCCACGACCGCGACGATCGCGGCCGGCCCGCCCTATCCATCTCCGGTCGCCGGCCAGCGCGTGTACGACACCGCCGGCGTGCTGAGCGCGGCCACGAGGACGCAGGCCGAGTCGGTCATCGCGACCATCGAGCAGCGCAGCGCTTCCCAGGTCGTCGTCTACACCCAGGTCAAGCCGGAGAGCGACTCGCAGGAGGCCGCAGAGGCGGACGCCCGCGCGCTGATCGACCAGTGGGGTATCGGTCGAAAGGGCTTTGACGACTCACTGGTGATCCTGCTGGACCTCGACGATTCGAAGTGCCACGGCCAGGCCGAGCTGTACGCGGGTTCCGGCTTCAAGGCGGCGTTCATGAGCGACGCCGACCGCCAATCGGTCTTCGACGACGACATGGTTCCTCGCCTTCGTGACTGCGACATGGACGGCGCGGTCCTGGCGGCCCTCGACGCCGTAGACCGGGCGACGACGCCCGAGAACGCGGGCCGCCTCCAATTCGCTCGACAGCTCAACGCGCTCCTCGGCTTCGGCGGGATCCTGCTGGCCGCGCTGCTAGTCGTGTGGTGGCTCTGGAACTGGCTCCGATACGGGCGCGACCCGGTCTATACCGACGATGCGTCCATCTACATGCCGGCCCCCCCGGCCAAGCTGACTCCGGCCACTGCCGCGCTGATCATGGAGGGGCGCTCCACGCGCCGTGCTCTCACGACCGCGTTGCTCGACCTGGCTTCTCGTGGGGAGCTGGCCTTCCGCCACGACGGCGGGATCCTTGGGCTTGGCGCCAAGGTCGGAATCCAGATGACCAGGCCCGATGACGCCGACGTCCACCAGCGCCTGATCCGGCGCTCTCCACTCGGCCCGGCCGAGCAGCTGGCGCTGGAGAAGATGATGGACATCGCCGCCGGCGAGGAAGACGGCTACGTGGACCAGCCGGCGCTCCTTCGGTTCGGCAAGAGCGTCGGGGAATTCGACGATCGCCTTGAGGGCGGAGCAGTCGCCGGCGGCTGGTATGCACGCAAGCCTTCGAGCGTGATCAAGGCCTGGCGGGCGCTCGGTATCGTCGAGCTGGTGGTCGCGGGCCTCGCATTCTGGGGCGCAACCCAACTTCCGAGCGACGGTCTGGCCGTGGCCGCCATCGCCATTGGCCTGGCGGGTGGGGCCACGCTGCTCGGCGAGAAGACCCTCGAGCAAGCACGCTCCATGCAGCAGGTGGTCGCCGCCAAAGCCCTGCCCTGGGTGGAGACTCCGGATCAGGCCCTCGTGTGGGGCGTTGCCCTGGGCCTGCATCGGGACGTCGAGCAGGTGCTGGAACGGACCGCGGAGGACGATCGCCGGGGCGTGGCCACGAATGCGTGGTTTCCGGCGTGGTACGCATCCGGCGCTGGCGGGGGCTCAGGCGGCGGTGCATCGGGCGGTGGCGGGCTGATGGCCGGGTCGGCGATCCCGAACTTCGGAGGCATGTTCGCAGCCCTGGGGACCATTGGGAACTCACCCTCTTCATCGGGAGGCGGAGGGTTCGGGGGCGGTGGCTCGTCGGGGGGTGGCGGAGCCGGCGGCTCGTTCTGAGCCGCCGCATCGGTCCTCAGGTCAGGTCGATGAAGACGTTCTTGACCTCGGTGTACAGCTCCAGGGCGTGCATCCCCAGCTCCCTGCCCATCCCACTCATCTTGTAGCCGCCAAACGGCGCCTCGGTGTGGACCGATGCGTTCGAGTTGACCGACAGGACGCCCGCGCGCACCCCCTTGGCCACCCGCAGCGCCTTGCCGATGTCTCGGCTCCAGATTGACCCGGACAGGCCGTAGGGCGTGTCGTTGGCGAGCCGCACGGCGTCTGCCTCGTCCTCGAACGGAATGATCGCGACCACCGGTCCGAAGATCTCTTCGCGCACGATGCGCATGTCGGTGCGACAGGCGTCGAAGATGGTGGGCGACCAATACGCACCCGCGTCGAAGGGGTCGCCGGTCGGGGCTTCTCCGCCGTAGACGAGGTCCGCGCCCTCCTCCTTGCCGATGTCGATGTAGCTGGACACGCGCTCGCGTTGACGCTGGCTGACGAGGCTGCCCATCTCGGTCTTGTCGTCGGAGGGGTCCCCCACCACGACCTTCCGGGTCGCCTCGGTGAAGAGCTCGAGCATCCGGTCATGCGCCGATGCCTCGACGAAGATCCGGCTGCGCGCACAGCAGTCCTGGCCGGCGTTGTCGAAGACTGCGTACGGAGCCTCGGCCGCGAACCGTTCGAGATCCGCGTCGGCGAAGACGATGTTGGGGCTCTTGCCGCCAAGCTCCAGGCTGATCTTCTTCACGTTGTTGGCGGCGAGCCGCATGATCTCCTGCCCGGTCGTCGTCTCGCCGGTGAAGGCGACCTTGCCGACGCCCGGATGGGCGGCAAGTGCCGCCCCGGCCGAGCCGCCCGGTCCGGTGATGACGTTGACGACGCCTGCGGGGATTCCGGCCTCCAACGCCAGCTCACCCAGGCGCAGTGCCGTCAGCGGTGTGTAGCTGGCGGGCTTGAGGATGGTGGTGTTGCCGGCGGCCAGGGCTGGGCCCAGCTTCCAGCTCGCCATGTTCATGGGGAAGTTCCAGGGCACGATCAGCCCGCAGACGCCAATTGGCTCACGCAGGGTGAAATCAAGGCCTGGCTTGCTGACCGGGATCGTCTCGCCGAACAGCTTGTTGGCGGCCCCGGCGTAGTAGTCGAATACGAAGCTGACGGCGAGGGCCTCGCCACGGGCGCCAGAGATGGGCTTGCCGACATTGCGGCTCTCGAGCTGTGCCAGATCCTCCAGGTGCTCGCGAACCAACCCCGCGAACTTCGCCATCGCCCGACCTCGCTTGGCCGCGGACCAGGTCGCCCACCCTTTGGGGTCTTCGAAGGCCTTGGTGGCCGCCTGGACCGCCCGATTCACGTCCTCCGCCCCGCCCAGCGGCGCGTGGGCGATGACCTCGCTGGTCGCGGGATTCACGACGTCGAATGTCTGGCCCTCAGCTGCGTCGACGTGCTCGCCACCGATCATCATTTGCACGGCGGCGGCGGTGGACGGGCTCGCCGACGGCATCGTCTGTTCTTGGGTCGTCACTTCGGAATTGTAGGTCTCGAACGGGTGTTGCCCGCCTCAGCTCATGAGCCGATGATGGCGCCTCCACATTCGGAGGCATCCCATGCCCCAGGCGCAGCACAGCGTGACCATCAAACGTCCACCGGAGGCCGTCTTCGCGTATCTCCTCGACGGAGAGAAGTGCACCGAGTGGCGCTCCGGCGTGCTCGACATCAAGCGCATCTCAGGCGACGGCGGGGTCGGCACGCGGTACGCGCAAGGGGTCCAGGGACCGATGGGCCGCCGAGTCTCGGCCGACTACGAGGTAACCGCCTGTGAGCCGAACGCCCATCTGGAGTTCCAGACGGTCACCGGTCCCGCACGGCCGCATGGCCGCTACGACCTGCATCCAGCCGAGGGCGGGACGCGCCTGACCTTCTCGCTTGACGCGAAGCTTGGCGGCCTTTCGGGACTGCTCATGGGCGGCATGGTCCAGAAGACAATGGACTCCGAGGTCAAGGCCATCGAGCGCCTCAGCAATAGTGGCGCTGCGACCACCGGGCACAGCTGTCAAGGCGCGGTTGGTGCCGAACGGCCACGAATGCTGGCGGTTCGTTCAACGAAGAGCCACCGAGACCCTCGCTGGACGCCGCCGATCGCGGTAAGGCCACTATTCGTGGCAAGGCGGTGAGGTGTCCGCCAGGGAACGTCCCTGAGTCAGAAGTAGTTGACCGAGATGCCCCCGTCGATTACGAAGTGGGCACCGTTCGTCCATCGCGACTCGTCCGAGGCGAGGTAGATCGCGGCGTTCACGATCTCCTCCGGCTTCCCGAATCGGCCGGTGGGGTTGCGCGCGAGGCGTAGCTGCTTTGCTGCCTCATCCTTGAGCAGCCAGTCCACCAGCAGCGGCGTCTCGATCGGTCCCGGGCAGATGGCGTTCGATCGAACGCCCCTGGGCCCGAACTGCACGGCGAGCGATCGCGTCAGGCTCAGCACGGCACCCTTGCTGGCGGTGTAGGCATCCTGCGGGACCGAGCATCCCAGCAGCGCCACGAAGCTGCTGATGTTGATCACCGAGCCGGATCCCTGCTCGACCATCCGCGGGATCGCGTACTTGCAGCCCAGGAAGACCCCACGCAGGTTGACCGCCATCACCTGGTCCCAGACGCCAACATCGGTGTCGACGACCGAGTGGTCCGCTTCCGGCATGATCCCGGCGTTGTTGTAGAGGACGTCGATCCGGCCATACCGATCGACCGCGGCCGCCACCATGGCGCTGGCGTCCTCCTCGCGCGAGACGTCGGCGCGCACGAAGCTCGCCTCGCCACCCGCGTCAGTCACTTGTCGGACCGTTTCCTCGCCAGCCTCCGCCGCGAATTCGGCGACAACGACCCGCGCCCCCTCGGCGGCGAACA
>VBGQ01000233.1 GCA_005882055.1 Chloroflexota bacterium | reverse complement strand
GCGCCTCAGGCAGCTGCACATCTATGTCCGCAAAGGCGCCGTCGCGCTGCACGTGGCAGCCGGGCGCGCGACCGATGCCATCCTCGAGGTGTTCGGTCCCGGTTGGCTCCTCAGCCCACCGTTGTGGGAGTCCACGCTCACTCCGGAGACCAGGCACGCCGCGGCGCTGCTGTCCACGACGACGCTGGAGCTCGGGGCGGACGCCTTCGGCCGGCACCTCGCTACCGATCCGTCGCTCGCCGCCGCGGTGGCGTCGTGGAACGCGCACCAGTACGGGCTGGCGCTGGACCACCTCGCCATGCTGGCGCTGCGCGATCCGTCGCGACGCGTGCCCGAGACCTTGCTGTTGCTGCTCGAGCGACTGAACGGAGCGACCGGCTCACCGGCGGGCGCGCGCCTGGACGTGAGTCAACAATTGATCGCCGCCTTCGCAAATCTGAGCCGTCAGACCACCAACAAGCAGCTGCGGCGGCTGGCGCGGGCCGGCTTCGTGGGCCTGGAACGAGGCGTGGTGTACGTGCGCGAGCCCGGACAGTTGCGGGAGCTGGCTGCGGGCCGTGTGCCCCCGCGATAGCATTCGACCGGCGACTGTCGCGCCGCCGACACCCTGTCCCCCGATGTGCATCTTGTGCAGTTCGGTACACGGGTCTATGCTTGAGCGGGACGCAAACAGCCGTGACCATCGCGAGCAGCAGAGATACAGCAGCGCGAGACGCGCCCGACGCATTTCGACAATGCCTCCGGGAGCGTATTCGGTTGGCGCGCGAGCTGGCGGCGCTGCGGGCCGGTTTCGCGACGGTCGCCGAGCATTACGAGCGCGTGATTCGGACCATGCTGGCGCTCGGCCCGACAATGGGACTCGACCAGCACGAGATCGGTCATCCGACCGACCCGGAGTGGGGTCCCGCCGCGTTGTTGGTCTACGGCGACGAGCGCTTCTTGAAGCACGAGCAATTGGTCCTGGACCAACTGCTCAACCGGATTCCGGCCACGCCGCCACCGCCGCCGCTTCCCCGGTCCACTCCTCGACCCCCCTGAGCCCCGCTAGTCCCGCCGACGGTTGAAGCGAGCTGGGGATCTCGACGTAGATTTCCTGCCTCGGCTCGAACCCGGAAGGGACTATCGTCTGGCTCCTCGCGGTGGCGCTGCTCGCCGACACCGCCGACCGTCACAGTTTCAAGGTTCCCCTCGCCGCGACGGAGTCCCTGGAGGTCGAGACTTCGGGAGCGGGCCCGCCGGTCGTCCTCATCCCCGGGTTGTTCGGGTCGGAGTTCGGGTTTCGCAACCTCGTCCCGCTCCTGAACGGCGCCGGGTACCGGACCATCGTGGTCGAGCCGCTCGGCATCGGCTCGTCGGCGCGGCCGCCACGCGCCGACTACTCGCTCACGGCGCAAGCCCACCGGATCGCCGGCGTGCTCGATTCCCTCGGGATCCGTCAGGCGTTCGTGATTGCGCACTCGCTCGGCGCAGCGGAGGCGTTTCGGCTCGCCTACCGTCGCCCCGACCTGGTCCGCGGACTCATCTCGCTGGAAGGCGGGCCCACCGAGGCGGCGATCACGCCCGCGTTCAGGCGGGCACTCAGGTTCGCTCCCTGGATCAAGCTGTTCGGCGGCATCAAGCTCGTCCGCAAGAAGATCCGGACCATGCTGCTCGCATCGTCCGGCGATTCGACCTGGATCACGGACGATGTAGTGCTCGGCTACACCGCCGGAGCCGCCCGCAGTCTCGACGCGACCCTCAAAGCCTACCTGGCGATGGCAAACTCGCGTGAGCCGGAAAAGTTGTGGCCCCACCTCGTCGACATCCGCTGCCCGGTCCGCCTGGTCGTCGGCGGGGCGCCGCACGAAGGCGACGTGGGGGCGGCCGAGGTGCGGCTGCTGCAGCGCACCGTACGCGCCTTCGCCCTTGACTCCGTGGCGGGAGCGGGTCACTTCCTCTATGAAGAGCAGCCCGAGGCGGTCGTCACCGTCCTCGGCCGGCTGCAGGCGAGTGCCGCCCGGCGCCTGTGACCGCGCAGCAGGCCGCCGGGTCATGCTTTGGACAGGATAACCGTTAACCTTCGCCTGCGGGAACCGGATGCGAGTCGCCCTAGTCGCAGAGGACTACTATCCGCAGCTCGGGGGTGTGCCCGAACACGTGCACAACCTCGCCTTGCAGCTCAACAGCTGGGGGCACACCGCCACCGTCATCAGCTCCCACATGGGCAGCTATCCGGACGCGGCGTTCGTCCGCCGGGTGGGGACGAGTCGCGTTATCTACTCGAACGGCGGGGTCTCCCGGATCA
>VBGQ01000225.1 GCA_005882055.1 Chloroflexota bacterium | reverse complement strand
GTACGACGCGCTGGTCGCCTTCCAGCGCCCGGACACGGATCGCGAACGGCTGCTGGCGGCACTCACACCGCTCTACTTCGGCCGGACGGCGGGGTTCATCAGCGACACGCTGGAAATGACGAGCGAGCAGGCCGAGCGCGTGATCGACGCCCAGGCACGCGAGTTCGAGGAGCTGAAGCCCTATCTCGTGACGCGCTGGCACGCGGCGCTCAGCTGATGCCCACTCGACGCCGGGCGCCGTACCGGATCCTGCTTCCCCTTGCGAACCCCCGCACCGCCCGCGACCTGGTGCGCATCGGTGCGGGCGTGCGCGCCGCGCGCCAGACCGAGATGACAGCGCTGGGGATCGTCGAGGTGCCCGAGGGCGACTCGCTGTCGGAGGGCGCCACGGCGGCGCGCACTGCCCGCCGCCTGCTGCAGCGGGTGCTGGCGTTTGGGGACGAGGAGGGCGTCGAGATCCGCACCATGGTCCGCATCGGGCGCCGAGCCGCGGAGGGGATCATCGAGGCGGTCGCCGAGGAGGGAGCGGACCTGCTCATCTTCGGCTGGGGAGGGCCGCCGCCGGGTGCGGCCGGCGGCGCGGCGGTTTCCCCGCCCGGCGGGGCCGCTTCCGAGCTTGAGGTGGCGATCGACCGCGACGGCGATCAGCCCCCGGTCTTCTCGCCGACCATCGACGCCGTCGTCCGGCAGTCCCCGTGCGACATCGCGGTGGTCAAGCAGCGTGGCCTGGACCAGGTCCACTCGATCCTTGTCCCCGTGCGCGGTGGCCCGCACGCGGAGCTGGCGCTGCGCATGGCGCGGGACCTGGCGCATCGCTTCGACGCGCGCGTCACGGTCATGCACGTCGTGCCGACTGGGATCGGTGACAAGGCCTGCCATCGCCAGCAGCAGGCGCTGGAGCGCTTCATCCGCGAGCACGGCGGGCTCCGCAGAACCACCGGCATCGTGCGGGAGGCGTCATCGGTCCGTCAGGCGATCCTTCGCGAGGCGGCGCATCACGACCTGGTGGTGATGGGCGCATCGGCCAGCCCAACCAACGCCGCCCCGGACGGCCGGTACCTGTTCGGGACCCTCGCCGACACCGTCGCGTCGCGCGCCAAGACGACCGTGATCGTGGTCAAGACGCGCCAGCAGGTGGGCCTCGCCACCTTCGAGGAGCTGCGGGGCGAGGAGGGCAGCCTTCCAGAGGCGGATGCGTACATCGAGTGCAGCCGCTCGCTCACCACGGTTGTGGACCGATGGTTCGCGGAGAACACATTCCACGCCAGCGAGTTCAGCGACATCCGCAAGCTGGTGAGCCTCAAGGAGAAGGCCGGGCTAACGGTGAGCGTCGGGCTGCCGGCGCTCAACGAGGAGAAGACCATCGGCCTTGTCATCAAGCGCATCCGGGGAGCGCTGATGGAACGGGCCCCGCTCATCGACCAGCTGGTGGTCATCGACTCGGACTCGACCGATCGGACGCGGGAGATCGCGGGGGAGCTTGACGTGCCGGTGATCCGGCACTCCGAGATCCTCCCCGAGCTGGGAAGCTACCAGGGCAAGGGGGAGGCGCTCTGGAAGAGCCTCCACGTGCTGGACGGCGACATCGTGGCCTGGATCGACACCGACATCAGCAACATCCAGCCGCGCTTCATCTACGGCCTGTTAGGACCGCTGCTGCGCGAGCCGCGGATCTCGTACGTGAAGGGCTTCTACCAGCGACCGATCCGCGACGGCGACCGGGTGATGCCCGAGGGAGGCGGCCGCGTGACGGAGCTCATGGCCCGCCCGCTCATCAACCTCTTCTTCCCCGAGCTGTCCGGTTTGGTGCAGCCGCTCGCCGGCGAATACGCCGGGAGACGCGAGCTCCTGGAGTCGGTGCCGTTCTTCTCCGGCTACGCCGTCGAGGTGGGGCTGCTCGTGGACATCCTCGACCAGGCCGGGCTCTCCGCCATCGGTCAGGTCGACCTCGAGCGGCGCATCCACCGCAACCAGCCGCTCCCAAACCTGTCGCAGATGGCGTTTGTCATCCTGCAGGCCACCATGCGCAAGCTCGAGGAGCGCCACCGCCTTGAGCTGCTCACCGAGATGGGGCGCAGCATGAAGCTGATCACCCAGGATCGGCACCAACTCACCCTGACCGTGCGGGAGATCGGTGACCAACTGCGACCGGCGATGCGATCCATTCCCGCCTACCAGGAACACCGCCGGACCCTGAAGGGCCGCTGAGCGACCGAGCCAGAATCGATGCCGCTTCGCCCCCTGCGCGTCGTGGTCGCGCCCGATTCGTTCGGGGGTGCGCTCGACTCGGTGGGCGTGGCCGCCGCCATAGTCAACGGCTGGCAGCGGGCCCGCGGGGAGGATGAGCTGATGCACGCG
>VBGQ01000224.1 GCA_005882055.1 Chloroflexota bacterium | reverse complement strand
AGAGCAGGACCATCTCGCGCGCACGCCGGTCGCCAATCGTCAGCGGCAGCCACTGCGTGGCGCCTCCCGCGGGCACAGACCCGTGCTCCGGACCGACGTGCTGTACGTACGCGTCATCCACCATCACCGCAAAGTCGCAGGCGAGCTGCAGCTCCTGCCCTCCGCCCACCGCCATTCCGTTGATCCGGGCAATGGTCGGCTTACCGATGTTGCGCAGTCGGTCGTGCATCTCGATGAACCCGCCCATCCAGCGCCAGTACTGGCCGCTGGTCTTGCCCATCTCGGCCTGCTCATCGAGGTCGGCACCCGTGGAGAAGGCGCGTTCGCCGGCTCCAGTGACCACGATCACCGCCACGCCCTCGTCCCACGACGCGTCCTCAAAGGCGCGGGCCATCTCGCGGAGTGTCTGGAAGTCGAAGCAGTTGAGGACCGGCTGCCGATCGATGGTGACCGTCGCGACGCCCGTCTCGGAATCCTTGCGATACGCGATGCGCTCGAATCCGAACGACTCGGCCGATGCCGCCGCCGGGCTCACAGATTCCCTCTCTTGAATGGCCATCAGCCGCCTCCCACCTGGTCGGGTCGCACGACGCTGGTCGACGCGTCATCAGCCACATACAGCGTGACGCCGGCGTCGGCGAAGTTCCGAAGGTCACGCCCGCTTTCGATGCCCGCTTCGCTCGCCATCGCCGCGTCCAGGTCCTCTCGCGTGTCGAAGATCATCTGCGTCGCCAGGTAGTACGGCACCGAGCGCGGACCCATCGGCTCCACATTGCCAACAATCAGCTGCCGCAGCTTTGGGTAGCGCAACACGATGGGTGTGTGCACTTCGTGGTAATGCCGATCAAACGCCTCCGGGTCGGCAGGCGCCTGGTACAGGGCGATCAGACGGACGGGCACGCTGCTATTTGGCGAAGTAGTCGGCGTTGATCTGGATGTAGTTCTGCCACTGATCGGGGGTCGCATCCTCCGCGAAGATCGCGGTCACCGGGCACTCCGGCTCGCAGGCGCCACAGTCGATGCACTCATCGGGATCGATGAAGTACATCGTGTCCTCTTCCTTGGCGTGGATGCAGTCCACGGGGCAGACGTCGACGCAACTCGCGTCCTTGACGCCTATGCACGGCTCGGTGATCACGTAGGTCATGGGTTGGTTGCGTCCTCGCGTGTGATCGCGAAATGCCGTTCGAGTCTACACCGGCTCACGCTTGAGCCGCTAAGGTTGGACCGATGCCAGAGGCTCCCTTCGGCGCGCAGACGCCCCTTCTGATCGTTGCCGCCGCGACGCCCTTGACCGATGGTGGCGCAG
>VBGQ01000223.1 GCA_005882055.1 Chloroflexota bacterium | reverse complement strand
TGAGCTCATCCAGACGCCACAGGTCGACGACTCGCTCCGGCGGCTCACCGAGCTCGCCGGTGATCTGAACCATGAGATCCGTGCCGCCGGCAATCGGCCTGACGTGCCCGTCGCGAGCAGGCTCCAGGAGCGAATAGGCCTCCGGGAGGGAGCGCGGGGAGTCGACCGAGGGCTCGAATGGGCGAGGCATCGGTTCAGGTGGACCGCCGGTCAGCCGCCAAGGCGATGGCTTCCACGATCTTCGTGTAGCCCGTGCAGCGGCAGAGGTTGCCGGCGATCGCCTCGCGGATGGTCTCGTCGTCTGCCTCCTGGCCCGATGGGAGCGCCGCAAGGTAGGCGTGCCCGGCCAGCAGCATGCCCGGCGTGCAGATCCCGCATTGCGCGCCACCGGTTTCCAGGAAGGCGGCCTGAAGGACGTCCAGCTGCTCGCCGTCGGCCAGGCCTTCCACCGTCGAGACCGATGCGCCCTCGACCTGGCAGAGCGGCACCAGGCATGAGTCGACCACCGCGCCGTCCACGACGACCGAGCAGGCGCCGCACTCGCCCTCGCCGCAGCCTTCCTTGGTGCCCGTCAGCCCAAGGTCCTCTCTGAGCACGTCCAACAGGCGTCGCATGCCGGGAGCCTCGACCTCGACGGCCTCGCCGTTCACGCGCAGCTGGTAGGTCATCGCCGATCGGGCGCCGGCTGGCTGACGCCGGGCAAGGGCGGCGCTTCGATGCCGGCCAGCGCGGCCAGCACCCGCTCCGGCGTGGCGGGCAACTCGCTGATCCAGACGCCGGTTGCGTCGTGGATGGCGTCCAGCACGGCCGGCGCGGCGACGTCCATCGGGAGCTCGCCGACGCCCTTGGCGCCGTGGGGCGATCCTGAATACGGCTTCTCGACCAGGATCGAGGTGATGCGCGGGGCGTCCAACGCGGTCGGGATCAGGTAGGTCGCCAATCGGTCGTTCTGGTAGCGGCCGTCGATTAGCTTGATCTCCTCGATGGTGGCGTAGCCCACCGCCTGCAGCGTCCCGCCCTCCACCTGGCCCTCCGCCAGGACGGAGTGGATGACTCGACCGATGTCGTCCGCGGAGACGGCGGTCTTGACCGTCACCTCGCCTGTGTCGAGGTCGACGTCTACGTCGGCGACGCACGCTGCCCAGCCGAAGCAGGGATATGCGTCGCCGGTGTAGGTCGCGTCATCGAACGGTTCGCCCGGATAGGGGGTGAACTGCTCGTCGACGCGCATCGGACCGTGCTCCTGGGCGAATGTCTGGTATCCATCGGCAAACGGCATGCCGGAGTCCGCCTCGACCAGGGCCTTCAGCTCGTCCGCTGCCTTGATCAGGAGGCCGCCCACCACCATCGCGGTGCGGGACGCAACGGTGGGGCCTGAGTTGGGCACGATCGACGTGTCCTGTGGCGCGATCTCGACCTGATCGGGCTCAACGCCCAGCGCATCGGCGACGAGCTGGGGGAAGATCGTCTTGGTGCCCTGGCCCATCTCCGTGGACGCGGTCAGAACGCGGATCCGGCCGTCATCGGTCAACTCCAGTGAAGCCACGCTGGCCAGGTGGACCTCGCCTGAGCCAGTGAAGCCGGCACCGTGCCAGGCCATGGCCAGACCGGTTCCCGAGGCAATGCGAGCGGCCGACGTACGCGCCTGGCGAGCCTCGTGGTTCTGGCTCCGATGGCGCTCGTACGCTCCGGTCTCCGCGGCGGCTTCGAGGACCTCGTGGGATCC
>VBGQ01000222.1:1431-4461 GCA_005882055.1 Chloroflexota bacterium | reverse complement strand
GTAACCGGCATGAACCGGCTGCGGAAGGCCTATGTCGAGCTGGAGCCAGACCTCAAGCCGTTCTTCGTGACCGGGACCAGCGACGACGCCGAGGGCATGCGGCAGACCTACGCGGCGCACGGCGGGGGAATTGGTCTGCACGTGCTCATCACCGTGCCAGCGACCGTCGCGTTCGTGAACTCCGCGCTGCTGGCGGTCCTGGTCACGATCGTCGCCAGCCGGTGGATGGGCATGGACATGGCGGCAGGCGGTCCGCTCGGCCCGTTGGTGGGCGGGATCGCGTTCGTGGTCGGGGTTGCCGCTCACATCGCCTTCGGTTATCGCGGGGCGATGCAATTCGAGCAGCGCCGTCAGGTATCCACACCAGCGCATTTCACGGCGCGCGAAGAGCGGGCGGCGCACCGGCACGACTAGCGCCCTCTGCGGCCGCCGGCACAGCACCTCGGCTTGGCACTCTGGATAACGGAGTGCCAATTTGTATAATCCCGGGCCGATGGCGATCAAGCGCGACTACTACGAAGTCTTGGGTGTCGAGCGCGCGGCCTCCGACGAGGAGATCCGCCGCGCCTTCCGCCGCGCAGCGCAGCGCCATCACCCCGACGTCGACAAGAGCGACGGCGCCGAAGAGCGCTTCAAGGAGCTGAACGAGGCGTACCGCGTGCTGTCAGATCGGCAGCGCCGGCAGGCCTACGACATGTTCGGCCACGCGGGGGTGGATGGTGCGAGCGCCGGTGGCTTCGGCGGCTTCGGCGGCGGCGGGTTTGGTCCGTTCGGGGACATCTTCGACGCGTTCTTTGGCGGATCTCCCGCTGGAACGCGCGGACGCCGCCGCGTCCAGGCAGGTGCGGACCTGCGCTACGACCTGAGCATCGAGTTCGGCGAAGCGGTCTTCGGTGTCACGAAGGAGATCCATTTCCCGACCCTGGTGACCTGCCCGGTCTGCTCCGGCTCCGGCGGCGAGCCGGGCACAGAGCCGGAGACGTGCCCGGAGTGCAATGGCACGGGCGAGAAGCGACGCGTCGCCCAGACGATCCTGGGCCAGATGGTGAACATCGTGGTGTGCCCGCGCTGCGGTGGCGAGGGTCGGATCATCACCAGCCCGTGCCACGAATGCCGCGGCGACGGGCGCGTGCGCGAGGAGCGAACGCTGCGCGTGGAGGTGCCGGCGGGCATCGACGCTGGCCAGCGGATCGCGCTCGAGAGCCAGGGCGAGGCCGGGCCGCGCGGCGGGCCACCTGGTGACCTCTTCGTGGTCATCTCCGTCCGCGAGCATCCGCAGCTGGCGCGGCGCGGCACCGAGCTGTACGCCGAGCTGCCGGTCAGCTTTGCGCAGGCGGCGCTGGGCACGACGCTGACGGTCCCCACGGTTGAAGGGAGCGAGCAGGTCGAGCTGCCGGCCGGAACGCAGAGCGGCCACGAGATGCGGCTGCGCGGCAAGGGGGTGCCGCGGCTACGCGGAGCCGGTCGCGGCGACCTCCATGCGATCATCAGCGTGGTTGTGCCGAGCAAGCTCTCCAAGCGCGAGCGGGAGCTGTTGCGCGAGCTCGAATCGGTGAGCGGGCCGGCAACGCTGCCCAAGGGCACTCCCACGATCGTCGATCGCCTTCGCGACCTCTTCGACTGAGCCGATCGCGCCCGCATGCGCTGGCTCGAGCTGACGGTCGAGGCCCACAACGAGGCCGTTGAGGCGGTTTCGGAGATCTTCGGCCGGCTGGGCCGAGGCGCCGCCGTTCGGCCAACGCAACTCATCCGGGATCCGGCCGACGAGCTGGCCGTGCGCGAGGATCCGAGCGCTCCCTACCTATTGACCGCACATGTGCCGGACGATCCGGAGGCGCCCGCGGCGATCGAGTCCACCGAGCGTGCGCTCTGGCACCTCCAGGCCTTTGGACTGGGACCGATTGGCAAACTCCGGGTGGCGCGCGTCGACGACGGCGATTGGGCGGAGGCCTGGAAGCGCGGTTACGCGCCGCAGCGCATCGGTCGAGTCCTGATAATGCCGTCCTGGCTGGATGAGCCAATGGCCCCCGGGGAGGTTGCCATCCGCCTCGATCCGGGCATGGCGTTCGGGACCGGACTGGGGGTGAGCCGGGTCATCGGGCTCGACACCGATCCGGTCGCGGTCACCGCCGCGACGGCCAACGCCCTTGTCAATCATCTTGGCGACCGCTTCGAGGCACGGCGCGGAACTGTCACAGTCGACGCAGACGAGGCTCCGTTCCCGCTTGTGCTCGCGAACCTCGTGGCGGCGCTGCTGATCGACCTGTCGCCCGCGTTGGCCGCGAACACATCAGCGAAGGGAACGCTGATCGCTTCTGGGATCATCGAGCCGCGCGGGGATGAGGTGCTGGCATCCCTCGTTGCCGCGGGCTTCCGCCTGGTCGATCGCCTCGACGACGGGGAATGGATCTCGCTGCGGCTGGAGCGAGGGGCGTGACCCTTCATCGATTCTTCGTTGCGCCCGACGAGCTTGAGGGGGACGACTTCCCGCTGCCCGCCGCCATCGATCATCAGGTCAGGCGGGTCCTTCGCCTGCGGGAGGGCGAGGAGATCGTCCTCCTGGATGGCCTCGGGACCGAGGTGCGGTGCCTCATCGAGCCGAGCGGTCGCCTGCGTGTGGTCGGCAGGGGCGAGTCGACGACGGAGCCGCACCATCGGCTCACGATCTGTCAGGCGCTCCTCAAGGGTGATGGCCTCGAGCGAGTGATCCAGCAGGGGACTGAGCTGGGGGTCGCGGCCTTCCGGCTCTTCGTCAGCGAGCGATGCGTTGTCCGTCAGGTGTCGCCGTCACGTATTGATCGCGTCCGCGCCATAGCGCGTGAGTCGGCTGAGCAGTCGGAACGTGGCGTGATCCCGGAGATTCATTCACCGCGGCCGCTTTCATCGGTGCTGGATCCGAGCGCGGTGCTCCTCTTCGAGCGGACGAGCGATGCGGAGCCCCGGCTGGGGACGCTCGAGCCGCCAACGTCGGTGATCATCGGTCCGGAGGGAGGCTTTGCCCCATCTGAGTTGCAGTCCGCACGCAATGCG
>VBGQ01000222.1:0-1343 GCA_005882055.1 Chloroflexota bacterium | reverse complement strand
ACGCTCCGAGGCGGCGGCGGCTGGACATCACCGGACGATGGTTGGAGCATAGAGGGCGGTCGGACGGACCTCGGGAGTGTCCCAAATGGGGCGCCGCGATCAGCGTCAGGAAGTCGCTGTCGAGCAGATCCGTCCCGCAGCAGCCGCCCCGCACCGGGGCAGGCAGGAAGGCCCCAATTGGGCGCTGCAGGAGGACCATCTGATGCAGACCTTCATCGTCGAAGCAGCGAACCGTCCGGGTGAGTTGGCCCGGGTAACGGATACGATCGCCCGCCGCGGAATCAACGTCGAGACGTTCTGTGTGGGCTATGGGACAAAGGGCGCCGCGGCGCTCCTCGCCTATGACGAGAAGGGCGTGCGCAGCGCGTTGGACAGCGAAGGGTTCACGTATCACGAGACGCCGGTGCTCACCATCTGGCTGGAGGACAAGCCTGGTCAGACGGCGTGGGCAGCCAAGCGATTGGGTGATGCAGGCGTGAACATCGAGCTGTTCGCTCCGGTCGAATACGGCGCCGGACACAAGGCGACCATCGCCATCGGCGTCGACAAGATCGACGAAGCGCAACGCGCGCTCTCCGACCATCTGGTCGAGTGGAGGATTCCGGAGAAGGCACTCGCCGGCTCAATGAGCTAGCCAGCCGGATCCGATCCTGCTTGGCGCCGTGCCGACCTGCCCGGCACGGCGCCGTTTCATGCCTGGCTCCTTGATGCGGCTCGCACAATGGTCTCGCTATGGCGAATGATCTCGATCGAGACCCGAACTGCCTCTTCTGCAAGATCGAAGCGGAGGAGATTCCATCAGACCGCGTCTACGAGGACGACCAGGTGATCGTGTTCCGGGACGTGAATCCTCGAGCGCCGACCCACGTTCTCGCCATCCCACGCCGTCATGTGCCGTCTATTCAGGCCCTGACCGATTCGCCGTCGGACACTACATTGTTGGCGGCCCTGTTCCTGGCTCTGCGCAAGGTTGCGGCTCAGAGTGGGCTGGAGGACGGCTACCGCGTCGTCACCAACGTCGGTCCCGCCGCGGGTCAGTCCGTGCCGCACCTGCACCTGCACCTGCTTGGCGGACGCTCGATGAGCTGGCCACCTGGCTGAATTCCGCAATCACGATCAGGCGCCGGGCACTCGCTCTCCCTAGGATCAAGGCATGACGGTGACGACGCGACCCGACCGGCTTCGCGAGATCCTCGACACGGTGGTCGCCAGCATCGAGGAGGACGGGGTGGACGGCCCCGCGCTCGCAGAGCGAGCGTGCCTGTCTCCCTACCACTTCAACCGGCTGGTGGCTTCCCGGATCGGGGAGCCGCCGGTCTCGTTTCGCCGTCGGCTGCTTCTCG
>VBGQ01000229.1 GCA_005882055.1 Chloroflexota bacterium | reverse complement strand
TCGAGGCCGCCGATGGCGCGGTCCCAGGCGTTGCCGGGTCGCTGCGCGTCGCGGATGGTGAGGTCACGGTCCATCCGTCGGACCCCTCGCTGACGATCGGCGGCGCTCCGGTCCCCGAGGGCACAGTCCTCGACGATGACCAGGCAGAGGAGGGCCCAACGGTGCTCGAGCTGTCGTCGCTGCGCGCCTACGTCATCCGGCGCGGTGAAGGGCGGCTGGCGCTGCGGGTCAAGGACGTCGCGGCACCGGCGTTGCGCGAGTTCCGCGGACTCGACTATTTCTCCATCGACCCGGCGTGGCGCGTGACCGGGCGCCTGCTGCCTGCGGAGCCAGGAGCGACCCTATCGGTACCGGACGTCGTTGGGGACGTGGTGGCTGAGCCAACGCCAGGCGTGGTCGCCTTCGAGCTCGAGGGCTCGGCGTATCGGCTCCATGCGCTCGAGGCCCAACCGGGCCATCTCTGGCTCATCTTCGGCGACGAAACAAACGGCGAGGAGACGTACGGCGGTGGCCGGTTCCTGGTGACCGGCCCCGTGCAGCCGGATGATTCGGTCGAGGTCGACTTCAACCTGGCGTACAACCCGCCGTGCGTGTTCAGCGCGTTCGCCACCTGTCCCTTGCCGCCGGAGGGAAACCGGCTGGCTGCGCGCGTGGAGGCGGGGGAGCGGATGTGGGGTTCGAGCGGCCCTCACCACTGAGGCCCCGGCGACGAACGGCCGAACCCGTGGTGTCTCGCCGCGTCCTCGAGGCGCGCCCGCGTGGGTACACTCTGCCCGTGAGCATCACCCGCCGTCCGACCGAGGCGTTCCTCTCCGAACGCGTCCGCGGCATCGCTCCATCCGGCATCCGCCGATTCTTCGACATGCTCGCCGAGATGGATGACGTCATCAGCCTGACGATTGGCGAGCCGGACTTCACCACGCCGGAGCCCATCACGCGGGCGGCCATCGACAGCCTGGAGCACGGGCAGACCCACTACACCGCGAACGGCGGCATGCTCGAGCTTCGGCAGATGATCGCCCAGAGTCTCGAAGACCGATACGCCGTGACCTACGACCCGGCCCGCGAGCTGATCATCACCGTGGGCGCATCGGAGGCGGTCGACGCCAGCCTTCGCGCGATCCTGGACCCGGGCGACGAGGTCATCTACCACGAGCCCTGCTTCGTGGCGTACGCCCCGTGCATCGAGCTCGCGGGAGGCGTCCCGGTCCGCATCGCGACCGGCGACGACCACGACTTCCAGGTCTCCGCGGACCAGATCGAGGCAGCCGTCACGCCGCGCACCAAGGCCATCTTCCTTGGCTACCCGAACAACCCAACCGGCGCCGTCCTCGACCGCGACGAGTTGGCGGCCATCGCCGCGGTGGCGGAACGGCACGACCTGCTGGTGGTCACGGACGAGATCTACGACCGCCTCGTCTATGGCGGTCACCAGCACGTCGCGTTCAGCGCCCTCGACGGGATGCGCGACCGGACGGTGCTGATCGGCGGCTTCAGCAAGGCCTACGCGATGACCGGCTGGCGCATCGGCTACGTTGCCGCACCGGCGGAGTTGATGACGGGGATCGCCAAGGTCCACCAGTACGGGATCATGTGCGCCCCCACCCCGGCGCAGTTCGCAGCCATCGAGGCACTCCGGTCCGGCGAGCCCTACGTCCAGGGCATGCTCGACGAGTACGACCGCCGACGCGTGCTTATGACCCGGCGCTTCAACGAGATGGGCCTGCACTGCTTCGAGCCGGGTGGCGCCTTCTACTGCTTCCCCAACGTGACCGATGCCACCGGCCTCGACGAGGAGACCTTCGCCCAGCGATTGCTCGCCGAGGAGCGGGTGGCGGTCGTCCCGGGCACGGCATTCGGGCCGTCAGGCGCCGGGCACGTGCGGGCCTGCTACGCCACCTCCTACGAGGAGATTGTCGAGGCCATGGATCGCATGGAGCGATTCGTGGCCAGCTGCCGCGCCGCCTAGTCTTGCGTCGCTAGCCCCGCGCGGCTGCGGTTGCGGGGGCGGCGTTCACGCCGGCATCGGTCAGGAAGTCGAGGACCAGGCGGGTGAAGCGCTCTGGCTGCTCGAGGTTGACCATGTGCGCCACCCCCTCGAATAGCTCGAATCGGGCACCGGGAATGTCCGTGGCGAGCTTGCGGCAGGCCTCGATGGTGCCGCCCTCGTCCAGGTCGCCGACCATCACCAGCGTGGGCACCCGGATCTCCCTGAGCCGGTTCACCGCTGGCGGCTCGAGCGGCTGGGAGGTGGGGTCCTCCTGGGCGTGGTCCCGATAGCCCTGCGCGATCCAGTCGTGGACGCGGTCGCGAATCGCCGCGGGAACGCGATCCGGAGGCTGTCGCGGCCCATCGACCCAGAATGCGGTTTCGGTGTCCACGATCCAATCCCAGTCGCCCGCTTCGTATCGGCGGTCGTACTCGTCCCAGAGGAGGGTGAAATCGACGGCGATCGAGCCCCCGCGTGAGACGCCGATCACCGCGGTCTGCTGGACGCCGACGTGGTCCAGGACCGCCGCCAGGTCCCCGCGGTTCGAGATCTCGACGTTCTCGCTGGTGGTGCGGCCGAACGTTCGGCAGTCGTATCGGATCACCCGGAAGCGCTCGGCGAAGGCGGGCACCTGCTCGTCCCACTGGCGCAGGTTCGCGACGCCGGCGTGCACCAGGGTCAGGGCCGGGCCCTCGCCATCGACCTCGTAGTAGATCCTGCCGTGGTTGAACTCGACGAAGCCGCTCTCTGTCATGGGCGGCATGCTAGGCGCGAGTGGTGACAGCGGGTGTCAGCAATGGACCGATGGCGGCTGCCGCCGCTCAGGCGATGTGCTCGATGCAGGCGCGGGCGAAGTCGAGGAGGGCGGGCAGCGCCTTTGGGTTGTCATCGGTGGTTGACGCGAGCTCGAGCTTGGGCTCTTCTGCGACCAGGCGCCAGATCGACTGGACCTTCTCGTCAACGGGGTCGAACTGCGCATCCGTCTGCAGCCGCATCCCCTTGACCGATGGCCAGCGGGTGAGTCCGCCGCGCAGGTACCAGATCGCGTCCGGGTCGCTGGTGTTCGGGCTCCAGTTGAACTCGAAGAGTCCCACGTCGGCCGCCACCAGGATGCGCTGGCGCCCGTTCTCGTACATCGTGACGTGCGCCGCGAATTCGTCGGCGCCCAGCTCGCCCAGCTGGTGCGCGACGAGCGCTCGCGAGCGACCGATTCCCTCCCATTCCCCGATCTTCATGGCGCGGAAGGATACCCGAAGGGCGCAGGGCCAGGCCGAGCGTCCGCCATCGGTACAATCCGAAGATGGCCATAAGCACGCGGTACGAGACGATCATTGGGATCGAGGTGCATGCACAGCTGCGCACAGCATCCAAGATGTTCTGCGCCTGCGCCACCGCCCCCGCGGAAGGCCAGCCGGACGAGCCGAACACCCGCGTCTGCCCGATCTGCATGGGGATGCCGGGGACGCTGCCCGTCATCAACCGCCGCGCGGTGGAGCTGGTGATGCTGACCGGGCTCGCCCTTGAGTGCCACGTCGAGACCGAGGCCGTCCGCTTCGAGCGCAAGAACTACTTCTACCCGGACCTCCCCAAGGGCTACCAGATCAGCCAGTACGCGCTGCCGCTGACCAGCCATGGGCGCCTGGAGGTGCCGGTTGCGGCTGAAGAGACCGCTGTGGTCGTCGGCATCACGCGAGCCCACCTCGAGGAGGACACGGCGCGGCTGCTGCATGGGGGCAGGGGACACACGCTGGTCGACTTCAATCGGGCTGGCGTGCCGCTGATGGAGATCGTCACCGAGCCGGAGATCCGATCGCCCGCCCAGGCGCGCGCCTACGGGGAGACGCTCCGAGACATCCTGCGCTACATCGGTGCTTCGAACGCGGACATGGAAGCGGGAAGCATGCGGATCGAGGGCAACGTCTCGGTCCGCGAGGCCGGAGCCGAGGAGTTTGGGACCAAGGTCGAGGTGAAGAACCTCAACTCGTTCCGATCGCTCGAGCGGGCCATGGAGTTCGAAGTTGACCGTCACACCGAGGCACTGGAACGAGGCCAGCCGCTCCTGCAGGAGACCCGCGGCTGGGACGAGGGCAAGGGCCGGACGATCATCCAGCGTTCCAAGGAAGAGGCGAACGACTACCGCTACTTCCCCGAGCCCGATCTTCCACCGCTGCGACCCTCGGAGGACTGGGTCGAGGAGCTGCGCGCGCGTCTGCCCGAGCTGCCAGCCGCTCGCCGCGCGCGCTACGAGCGAGACCTGGGCCTATCGGCGTACGACGCTGGGGTCCTTACCTCGGACGTGACGCTCGCCGACTACTTCGATGGCGTCGTCGAGCTCGGCGTACCGCCCAAGCTCGTGGCGAACTGGGTTGCCGGCGAGTTCAGCCGGTTGCTCAACGTCCACGCGGCCGACCGCCTTCGCGCTTCGGAGGTCGCGCTGCGGCCGGATGGGCTCGCGGAGCTCTTGCGTGAGCTGGGCGCCGGGCATGTGTCCGCGGGCGTGGCCAAGACCGTGCTGGCCGAGACCTTCCAGTCCGGCGAGTCTCCCGCGGCCGTGATCCGCGAGCGGGGGCTGGGACAGGTGAGCGACGTCTCCCTGATCCACGATGAGGTCCAGGCCACCCTCGCCGAGCACCCCGAACAGGTCGCCGAATATCGCGCCGGAAAGCAGCAGCTCTACGGGTTTCTGGTCGGCCAGGCCATGAAG
>VBGQ01000100.1:2928-12991 GCA_005882055.1 Chloroflexota bacterium | reverse complement strand
GTGCCGGGCGGCAGGTGCTTCACCGAGCGGCCAGAATTTCTCGAGTCGGAGCCGGGTCACTTCGTTCGCTGCCATATTCCCCACGAGGAGCGCGAGCAGATCGCGCAGGACGTGATCCAGACGCTCTCGACCACTTCGGTATCGGTATGACCGCATCCACCAACGGCACCGACATCCTCGATGTCTCCGGGCTGCGCACCTATTTCCCGGTCAAGTCGCGCGGGATCATTCCGCGCACCGTCGGCCAGGTGAAGGCGGTCGATGGGATCGACCTGACGCTGGACGCGGGCGAGACGCTGGGGCTGGTCGGCGAGAGCGGCTCTGGCAAGACGACCGCGGCTCGCTCGATCCTGATGCTGGTGCGCCCGACGGAGGGCAAGATCCAGATCGAAGGAGAGGAGATCACCCACCTCTCGACCAAGGAACTGGTGCGCGTCCGGCGCAAGGCGCAGATGATCTTCCAGGATCCCTACAACGCCCTGAATCCACGGCACACCGTGGGCGGCATCATCGGCGCGCCGTTCAAGGTCCAGGGGGTGGAGCCCAAGGGCGGGATCCGTGGCGCGGTCATGGAGCTGATGGAGCGCGTCGGCCTGAACCCGGAGCACTACAACCGCTACCCCAACGAGTTCTCTGGCGGCCAGCGCCAGCGCATCGGGATCGCGAGGGCCATCGCTCTCCGGCCGAAGCTCATCGTCTGCGACGAACCGGTCTCGGCGCTCGACGTCTCGATCCAGGCGCAGATCCTCAATCTCCTCGGCGATCTCCAGCGCGAGTTCGGTATCGCCTACCTCTTCGTCGCCCACGACCTGTCGGTCGTCCGGCAGATCTCGCACCGCGTGGCGGTCATGTACCTCGGCAAGGTCATGGAGACAGCGCCGCGCCAGACGATCTACACGGCACCGTTGCATCCCTACACGCACTCGCTGCTCTCGGCCGTGCCGATTCCCGACCCCAAGCGGCAGGCGCAGCGGCGCACACGGATCGTCCTGCATGGCGACCTGCCGAGCCCCATCGACCCGCCCAGCGGCTGCGTCTTCCGCACCCGCTGTTTCCAGGCCCAGGAGCGGTGCGCGATCGAGATCCCGGAGCTCCGCGAGGTCGCGCCCGGTCACAAGATCGCCTGCCACTTCCCGATCGAGGCCAAGGATCGGAGCCGCGCATCGGCCCTGAATCCCTGATCGGCGAGCTGGACCGAGCGAGGCTGTAGACTCGCGCCCGTGCAGGTGCGCATCGCGCTCGCCCAGCTGGCCCCGCACCTCGGGGACCTGGACGCGAATCTCGAGCTCGTCACGACCCGCCTCGCTGAGGGTGTGGCGCAGGGCGCCGACATCGTCGTCTTCCCCGAGCTGGCGCTGACGGGATACCTCCTCCAGGATCTCGTTCCGGAGGTGGCGCTCCGCGCGGACGACCCGCGGCTGCTCGCGATCGGCGCGGACACGCCGGAGGTGATGGTGGCGGTCGGCTTCGTCGAGGAGACGCGGGCTCGCCGGTATTGCAACACCGTCGCCTTGCTGCGCGGGGGCCGGCTCATCGGTCTGCACCGCAAGGTCTACCTTCCGACCTACGGCCTCTTCGACGAAGGGCGCTTCACGCGAGCCGGCGACCAGATCCGCGCCACCGAGGTGGGCGATCCGCTGCACAAGGTCGGCCTGAGCGTCTGCGAGGATTTCTGGCATCCGTTCATGCCGATGCTCCATACGCGCTGCTCGGCACGGTTGCAATCGCCTTCTGCAATCGCGTGGGCAACGAGGAGGGCCTCACGTTCTGGGGCGGCTCACGGCTGCTCGGGGCCGATGGCGCCGTGCTGGCCGAGGCTCCGCTCTACGAGGAAGCGCTGGTGGTGGGCGTCCTCGAGACCGATGACCTGCGCATGCAGCGCTACAACCTGCCGCTGGTCGGCGACGAGCGGCTCGAGCTGGTTCGGCGCGAGGTGGACCGGATCATCGCAGATCGCGCGGGACTGCCCCCGCCCGCCGAGCTGGGGACCGATGACGGACTCCCCGCGCGGGAGCTTGACGCGGAGCTCTCGTGACGATGGATGCTCGGGAAGACATGCCGCCGCTGCCGGTCATCGATCCCACGACGACCACCGACCTGATCGTCGCCTTCATCCGCTCGCAGATGGCGCAGACTGGCTTCTCGCGGACCGTGGTGGGGCTCTCCGGAGGCGTCGACTCGGCGACCGTCGCGTTCCTGGCGGCGCGCGCGGTCGGCCCGCGGAACGTCCTCGCCGTGCGGATGCCATATCGCACCAGCGCCGAAGCCTCCGAGACCGATGCGCTGCGCGTCGTGCAGGTGCTCGGCTGCCCGACCGAACGGGTCGAGATCAGTGCCATGGTCGATCCGCTGCTGGCGCTGATGGGCGAGGCGCCCGATGACACGGCTCGGGTGCGACGCGGGAACGTCATGGCCCGTCAGCGGATGATCGTGCTCTACGACAAGTCCGTGGAGTTCGACGGGCTGGTGGTCGGAACCTCGAACAAGACCGAGGCGCTCCTCGGCTATGGGACGCAGTACGGCGACATGGCGGCCGCGCTGATGCCCATCGGGGACCTGTACAAGACACAGCTGCGCGCCGTCGCCGAGCACCTGGGAGTCCCCTCCGAGATCGTCGCCAAGGCGCCGTCCGCGGACCTGTGGCCCGGCCAGACCGACGAGGACGAGCTGGGTCGCACCTACGATGAGCTGGATCGGACGCTCTTCGCGCTGGTGGACCGCCGCTGGACCACCGAGCGCTGCGTGGCCGCGGGGCTGGACCGCGACGTGGTCGAGTGGGTCGCCGCTCGAGTGGCGCGCATGGAATACAAGCGCCAGATGCCGCCGGTGGCCAAGATCAGCCTGCGAACCCCTGGCATCGACCACCTCTATCCGCGCCGCCGACCGGGATCGCGACGCGCCTCCTGAGGCTGGGGCCAGCGCTGGTAAGCACCGGCTAATCGCCCGATAAGCCCTGGCCGATAGCCTCGCCGCGAGCGGCCGACTCGCCCCGGTGCGCTGGAGCCCGTGAAGCGGGCAGGAGGTATCGGATGAACAAGGTCATGCTGGTCGGCCGCCTGACGCGCGACCCGGAGCTGCGGACGCTGCCGAGCGGAAAGCCGCTCGCGACGTTCGTGGTCGCCACCAACGAGTTTCGTGGCGGGGGAGGTGGCGAGCGAACCGAGTACCACAACGTCGTCGCCTGGGATCGGCTCGCGGAGATCTGCGGCCAGTTCCTCAGCAAGGGCCAGCTGGTCGACATCGAGGGTCGGTTGCAGACGCGACAGTGGGATGACGACGCCGGCATCCGTCACTGGAAGACGGAGGTCGTGGCCGCCGGGCTCGAGATGCTCTCCGGCCGGGGAAAGAAGGAGTACGCCAAGGAGGTCCAGTCGGCCGCCGAGGAGCCGGAGGCAGTCGCTGCCGCGAATGGCCAGGGCGAGGCGGCCGAGGAAGAGCTCGCGGTCGCGATGTAGCCCGTCGGGTGGCCGGCTCGTGCCGGTCACCCTTAACCCTAGCCCTTGCCCAGCTCCCAGGCGGGGAGGCTGGCGATGAGCTCGTCCGCGATGCTGGCGAACGGCTCGAGAGCACCCTCGATGGCGTGGAGCGCGTCCTCGCCGACCCCGAGGCTTGGTCCGTTCGGCGTGTCGGCGGACGCGATCCATCGGCCATTGATCTCACGCAGCCGCACATCCACCCAGAAGAGCGAGCAGGTGAGCCGGAGGACGGTCACCGCCTAGGTGTAGACCATCCACCTTGCCAGCCACCTTGCGGTGGCTGGCGGATCTCAAACGGGCGATCTGCCCGGAAGTGCGCGAATGATCGCGATCAGGATGATCGCCCCAATGAAGGCCACCACGATGCTCCCCCAGAAGCCCGCGCTACCGCCACCGGTGATCACGCTGAAGACCAGGCCTCCGACGAACGCGCCAATCAGCCCCACGACGATGTCGCCGATGAGGCCGAAGCCGCCGCCCTTCATGACCACGCCGGCCAGCCAGCCGGCCACGAGGCCAACCACGATCCACGCGATGATGCCGCCAGGGTCCAGATGCATTGCGACCTCCCGTGATTACGTGCCGCCGCCGCGAGCAACGCGGCGGGACGGCTCAGACCGGGCGGAAATGCATCCCTCGTGCCACGAAGCTAACTAGCCCGTTGCGGGCCTCGGCGAGTTCGGCGGCTGGAGATCAAAGCGCCAGTCATTGCAGCGCATCCAGCTCCCCTTGGGGTACTCGAAATCGTGCGCGCCAAGGAGCCTGAACCCAGCCTTCCGGCAGATGGCGTTGGATGCTGCGTTGTCCATGGAAGGGAAGGCGTGGACCGAGTGGTGGCGTCCATCGGCCCGCGCATGGTCGAGCGCGAGCTCGGTGGCACGCGTGCCGATGCCGCGGCCCTGGTACTCGGGAAGGACGCTCCAACCCATCTCGTACACCCCCTCGCCCTCCCATTCCTTGTCCCAATAGCCCACCGATCCAACCGTCACCCAACTCGGACCGGACAGGATGACCAGCATGTGGCCGGTGCCGGTCCCCGCAAGGGCGACGTACCGCAGATGGCGGGCGGCAATCTGCTCGGGTGACTCGGAGCCTCCCAGGAAGCGCGTCATCTCGGGGTCACCGAGCAGGGCGTGGAGGAGCGCAAGGTCCCCCTCCTGCCATTCGCGCAGTCGCAGGTTCATCGGAGTCATCGGTCCTGAAGCCTAATCCAGCGCCCTTGGCACAAGGGCTGCCGGTGCCGCACGACCGTATACTTGCGCCTCGTCACCGAGTGGCGCGTTCGGGCGTCGAGCACCGGAGACCCTCGCATGAGCGACCCCTATCCGTACAACGGCCGTCTGAGCCGGTGGGAGGAAGTTGCCCCCGGCCTGGCCATCGTGGGTGTCGAGAGCCTCGACCCGCCGTTCGCGTTCGAGCCGGGCCAGTACGCGACCCTCGGTCTCGTGGGTAGCGAGGGGAAACTGGTCCAGCGGCCGATGTCCATCTCATCCTCCGCCGACGACCTGACCGAGTACGAGTTCTTCATCCGCCTGGTGGAAGGCGGGGCGTTCACCAACCTCCTCTGGGAGCTGCGGGTGGGGGACCCGATCAACATCAAGGGCCCCAAGGGCCGCTTCCTGCTGCAGGACGACGACCACACCGCGCTCTTCGTGGCGTCGGGAACGGGACTCGCGCCCTTCATGAGCATGCTCGACACGCTGCGCGACCGTGGCCAGGAACGGGAGATCGTGTTGCTCCACGGCGTCAGCCACGAGCACGACCTGGCCTGGCGCGGCGAGCTGGAAGGCCTTGAGCGAGACGGGTTTCCGCTGCACTACGTCAGCACGATCTCGCGCCCGCAGCTGAACCCGGGCTGGCGAGGTCCCACGGGGCGCGTCGAGACGATCGTGCCCGGGCAGCTGGACGGGCATGGGCTCACGCCCGACTCGACCACCCTCTATCTCTGCGGGAATCCGGAGATGATCGTGGCGGTGGACGAGTGTGCGCAGGCCCGGGGCTTCGCGCCCGAGCAGGTGCGCAAGGAGCTCTACTGGCCCAAGGGACGAGCTCACGGCGTGGCGGTTGGCGCGGGTGCCGAGGTCGTCGACGACGCGGAGGGCGAAGACGAGGCGGCCGATCGGGAGCCCGAGCCGTGATCAGCGAGTCCGCGTGATGACCAAGGACCGCTTCTATCTGACCACCGCGATCTTCTATCCGACCGCGTCGCCGGCGCTGCACTCGCTCTTCGAGGCCATTGGCGCCGATGCGCTGGCACGCTACCAGCGCCTGCTCGGCCGGGAGACGCGATTCCTGACCGGCATGGACGAGCACTCCGCTCAGGTCGAGCCGCTGGCCCGCGAGCACGGGACCGACCCGCGGTCCCTCGTCGACGCCTGGGCTGCCAGCTGGCGGACTGCGTTCGATGGATTCGAGATCAGCTACGACCGATTCATTCGCACCACCGATCCAGACCATGTCGAGGCGTCGCTCGAGATGGTGCGGCGCGCGCAGGCGAGGGGTGACATCTACAAGGGGATCTACTCCGGCTGGTATTGCCCGGGCGACAACGAGTTCAAGACCGAGTCACAGCTGGTCGATGGCCACTGCCCGGACCATCCGACGCTGGAGCTGCAATGGCTCGAAGAGGAGAACTACTTCTTCCGCCTGAGCCGATATCAGGGCGACCTCGAGCGGCTCTACGCGGAGAACCCGGGCTTCTGCGAGCCCGAGCACTTTCGCAACGAGGTCCTGGCCTGGTTGCGCGAGGGGCTGCGCGACTTCTCGGTGAGCCGCGCCGGCAACGAATGGGGGATTCCCTTCCCAGGCGACCCTGGGCATCGCATCTACGTATGGTTCGACGCCTTGACCAACTACGTCACCGGCGCTGGCTTCCCGGGCGATCAGGCGGCCTTCGAGAAGTGGTGGCCTGCGGACGTGCACGTCATCGGCAAGAACATCACCCGCTTCCACTGCCTCTACTGGCCGGCGATGCTGACGAGCGCCGGCCTACCGCTCCCGCGCCAGGTGTTCGCGCACGGCTTCATGACCTTGCGTGGCGAGAAGATGAGCAAGACCCGCGGGAACGTGATCCGCCCCGAGGATGCGGTGGCCCTGTTTGGCGTCGACGGTGTGCGCTACGTGGTCCTGCGTGAGATCCCGTTCGATCGGGATGCAGACATCACGCTGAGCGGCCTCGTGCGGCGCTACAACGCGGACCTGGCCAACGACCTGGGAAACCTCGTCAACCGCACGGTGAGCATGAGCGCCCGCTATGCCGATGGCGTCCTCCCGCCCGTCTCCTCCGCGACCGCGCCGGCGGACCTGGAACTGCGGGCCACCGCAGATCGCGCGATCGCCGACTACCACGCGGCCATGCAGCGCCTCCAATTCGACGAGGCGCTCGCCTCAGTGATGGCCCTTGCCGGAGCCGGCAACGGGTACGCCGAGTCGCAGGCGCCGTGGAACCTCAAACGCCACGGCGAGGACGACCGCGTCGGCGAGGTGCTCTCGGTGATGGCCGAGACGTGCCGGCTGTTGGGGCACCTACTTGCCCCGTTCGCGCCGGGCAGCGCCGCGAGGCTCGCAGATCAGCTGGGAGTGCCAGCTCCCTACGACGGGCGCGGTGCCGGCGGGCCGGGTCTCGACGCGCTGCTCAGCTGGGGCACCATCGCCGACGGCTGGCGCACTGGCCAGGCAGAGCCCCTCTTCCCGCGCACCGAGCTGCCCGAGGAGGGCGGGTCGCTCGACGAGGCGCCGGCAGACGACCCGATGCGCAATGCCAGCTCGCCGGGGGTCGCCACCTGACCCGGCGTGCCGCGCCCGCGCGTGTGCCGGGCCTCGTCGACTCCCATTGCCATCTCCAGCATCCCGCCTTCGACCACGACCGGGTCGAGGTCATCGAGCGCGCTCGAGAGGCGGGGATCGTCCGCATCGTCGTCCCGGGCTGGGACCTTCCCAGCTCCGAGGCTGCCCTCGAGCTCAGCGACCGGTTCCCGGAGCTCATCCAGGCCGCCGTGGGTGTGCATCCCCACCACGTCGCGGAGGCCGACGAACCTACGTGGGCACGCGTCGAGGAATTGGCCGTAGACCCGCGGGTGGTCGCAATCGGCGAGATCGGGCTCGACTTCTTCCGCAACCTGTCGCCACACGACGTCCAGCGCGCGGCCTTCGCGCGACAGCTCGACCTGGCGAGACGGGTCGGCAAGCCGGTCCTGGTCCACGACCGGGAGGCGCACGGAGAGATCATCTCCGCGCTGCTTGCCTGGGTCGAGCCCGCCGCGCCGCCCGTAGCACCGCCCGGGGTGCTGCACTGCTTCTCGGGTGACGCGGCCATGGCGGCCACGCTGGCTGGGCGCGGGTTTCTCGTCTCCTTCGCCCTGCCGCTGAGCTTCAAATCCGCAACCGGACCGAGAGCCGCGGCGGCCGACCTCCCCGCGACCGCCATCCTGGTCGAGACCGACGCTCCCTGGCTGGGTCCCGGTGCGGATCGTCGGAACGAGCCGATCACCGCGCTTCGCGTGGCAGCGGAGCTGGGGCGACTCCGAGAAACGAGCCCGGAGGCGATCGCTGCAGCGGCTCGCTCGAACCTCGACAGGCTGCTCGGCCTCGAGTCGAGGACTGGCTGATCGCCTCCCAGCCTCGCGCTGGCATGCCACTTGCGGAATCTGGGCGATAACTCGAGTCCCCTGAAGGAGGGTCAAGAGCGCATGGGTCAGGTCAACGTCAACCCGCCGCCGAGTCAGCCGGCGGGACCGGTCACTCCGGCCCCGGCTGATGGCACCGGGATCGGCTTCATCGTGGGCATCCTGATCGCCATCCTCATCATCGCGCTGCTCGTCTGGTTCCTGCTGATCAACCCAGGCAGCGGAGCGAACAACGGGGGAACGAACACCGGAAACCAAGCGACGCCGAGCGCCAGCGCACTGCTGGATCTGGCGTAATCGAACAAGGCCCGCGCGCTGCCCCGGCGCGGGCCTTCCTTCCCGTCCCGCCCGCCTTCCCGATCTCGGCCGGGGCGCGACGCGGCGGGACAGCTTTGAGGCGGCGCCGAACCTGATTCGGCGCCGCCTCTTCATGCCCCTTTCGGGTTGACAAGCCGCTCGATCAACGTGTACCGTTCTGGCACTCTCCGGACAGGAGTGCCAGCACCGGTCGCATCGGCCAGCACGGCGCCCGCGGAGGGTCCAATCGGCACCTGCAGCGCAGTGCGACTACGTAGGAGGCAACACGCACACATGGCGACCACGGTCACGGCAGCCACGCAACTCAAGCCTCTGGGCGATCGGCTGGTGATCCGGCCTACACCCCGCGAGGAGATGACGAAGAGCGGCATCGTGCTGCCCGACACCGCGAAGGAGCGCCCGCAGGAGGGCACCATCCTGGCGGTTGGTCCCGGCCGGACCCTCGACGACGGCTCGAAGGAGCCGATTGAGGTCTCGGTGGGCCAGAAGATTCTCTTTCAGAAGTACGCCGGGACGGAGTTCAAGCTGGATGACGAGGAACTCTTGATCCTCTCCCAGAAGGACGTCCTGGCTGTCGTCGAGTAGTCAGCGAAGCCTGCTCATCGGCTCATCAAAGGAGGAATGATCCACCAGTGGCGAAGCAGCTCCTGTTTGACGAGGAGGCGCGTCGGTCCCTGAAGCGCGGCGTCGACAAGATGGCCGATGCCGTCAAAGTCACGATCGGGCCCCGCGGCCGGTACGCAATCCTGGACAAGAAATTCGGGTCACCCACCATCACCAATGATGGCGTGACCATTGCACGCGACATCGAGATTGAGGACCCATTCGAGAACATGGGCGCCCAGCTCCTCGAAGAGGTCGCGACCAAGACCAACGACGTCGCCGGCGACGGCACCACCACGAGCATCGTGCTGGGCCAGGCGATCATCACCGAAGGGCTCAAGAACGTCACCGCTGGCGCCAACCCGATGGGTCTCAAGCGCGGCATTGAGCGCGGCGTCGCCGCGATCGTGGAAGAGATCAAGCGTCTCTCGAAGCCCGTGGAGACCAAGGACGACATCGCCCACATCGCCGCCATCTCGGCGCGCGACACGGAGATCGGCGAGATGATCTCCGAGGTGATGGAGAAGGTCGGCAAGGACGGCGTGGTCACCGTCGAGGAGAGCCAGGGGCTCAAGCTCGACAAGGAATACGTCGAGGGCATGCAGCTCGACCGCGGCTACGTGAGCGCCTACATGATCACGTCCAATGACGGCGGGCGGATGGAAGCGACTCTCGACCAGCCGTACATCCTGGTCACCGACAAGAAGATCTCGGCGGTGGCGGACATCCTGCCCGCGCTCGAGAAGGTCGTGACCGTCGGCCGGCCACTGCTGATCGTGGCCGAGGACGTGGAGGGCGAGGCGCTCGCCACGCTGGTCGTCAACAAGCTGAAGGGCACCCTGAACGTGCTGGCCGTCAAGGCTCCGGGCTTCGGGGATCGCCGCAAGGCGATGCTCGAGGACATCGCGATCCTGACCGGGGCGCGGGTCATCAGCGAGGAGGTCGGTCGCAAGCTGGACAGCGTTCAGCTCGAGGACCTGGGTCAGGCGCGGCGCGTGACCGCCACCAAGGACACCACCACCATCGTGGAGGGCAAGGGGT
>VBGQ01000100.1:0-2777 GCA_005882055.1 Chloroflexota bacterium | reverse complement strand
GTCCTCGTCCACGCCGTCCCGGCGCTCGACAAGGTGGAGGCGCTCGGTGACGAGGCGGTCGGCGTAGGGATCCTGCGTCGCGCCCTCGAGGAGCCGCTGCGGCAGATCGCGATCAACGCGGGCCAGGAAGGCTCGGTGGTGGTCGACGCGGTGCGCAAGCTCGAGCCGGGACATGGGTACGACGCCCAGAAGGGCGAGTACACCGACATGTTCGCGGCGGGCATCATCGACCCGGCCAAGGTGACGCGCTCCGCGCTGGAGAACGCCGCCTCGGTGGCCGGCCTCCTGCTCACGACCGAGACGATCATCACCGATCTCCCGGAGAAGGAGAAGGCCTCGATGCCCGGCATGCCGCCCGGAGGCATGGACTACTAGGTCCCGGCCTCACGGCATAGACCGATACGCCCCGGCGGGCCAGCCCGCCGGGGCGTTCTGCTACCCAATCAGGCCGTAAGGCTGTCTGCGACGACCTCCATGTCCACGACGCGCAGCTGCATTTCCACATCCTTTACGCTGCGCACGATGTGGAGCCGCATCGCGTCAAGGGTCTGTGACACCTGCTCCGCCGCGCCGGATATGGAGGTGAGGCGCACCTTCATGCCCTGCACCTCGCCGACCTGGCGCACGATCTCGGCGAGCGCCGACTGCACCGCCGGCACGTCCAGCTGGACCGCCGCATCCCGGAGGCTCGCCAGCGCAAGCACGCGCGCGAGGCGATAGGCGGCCTCCAGGGCGATGGCGTCGTCCGCCTCCGGATCGACCACGCAGTAGACGTCCTCACCGATGAGCGCCAGCGGGGCGACGCCCGAGGGCGCTGCGGCAGGCGTGAAGACCGCCAACGAGACGGACGCGCGGCGGTTCTCCCGCGCCTCGGAGAGCTCCGTGGCGAAGCGGCGAAGCGGGACGCTCCGGTCCTTGGCCTCTACCACCAGGCGAAGATCGACACCTCGGGTGCGGGTCGGGTCGATGACCACTACGAAATCGCCCTTCTTGGACCGCAGCGCGTCGCCTGCCTCGGCGCCCGTCCGCTCGAGAAGGTCGCCCGTGCCCCGGGCCAGCTCCCCGAGCCGAGCTTCCAAGACGTCTTCGAAGTCGGCGCCCTTGGCGGTGCCCTTGGCCCGCTCCTCTGCGCGGGCCCGTGAGCCTGCCTCAAGCTCCGCGATGCGTTCCGAGAGGCGGCGAAACTCGTCCGAGACCTCGGCCCTGAACTGGTGCAACGGGGATCCAGCGCGCGTGGGATCGAGCAGCTGTGCGAGTCGCGAACTATCCCCGTCGAAGTACCGGCCCAGCAGATCGTTGAGCCGGCCCATCGCCGATTCGCGCCGGTTCTCATCGAACAGGTCAGCGGTCATCCGTCGCAGTGAACCGGAGTCACCCAGGAAGCGCTCGAGGGTCCGCGGCAGGCGGCCCGAGTCATCTGCGAAGTGCTCGCGCAACGTCGCGGCCAATGCATCCGCGGCCCGCCGATGCGTGGTCTCCATGCGTTCGCTGAGGCGCTCGAACTCGCTGCGCACGACATCGGCGCTCAGGCTGACTCCCTGGTTGCAGAGCGTGAGGAGGCCGATGCGCAGCGCGCGCTCGGTCAGGCCGCCGCGTTCGACCTCTGGCGTCTGCTCGACGAAGCGAGCGAGCTGCCCGTCCCGCAGCTCGAGCTCGTGGACCGCGATTCGGTCGCCGGTGACGGTGACCTGCGTGCTGCTACTCATGGACCGATCGTCGCGGCTCCAAGCGACAGCTAGCCTGTCGCGATCGCCCGTCGGATATCGGTCTATTGTTGACGAGATTTGGCAGCTTCTGGCGGTACGCTGTCGGCGTAGCCGACAGAGCGAGGGATATTTCAAACCAATGTTCTCAAGTGACGTATTCCATGCGATGACTGATGAGCGGGAGCGCGAGATCCGGGAGCTCGTGCGAGTCCGCAACCTCCTGCGCGGTGGCCGTCAGGGGCGGATCTTTGTTCTGCCGCCGCGCAAGCCGCCGATGGAGCGGGGGCGTTAGGCCGTGATGCCATGCCGGGCCAGCGAGCCGCGGGCCAGTTCCAGGACCTGGTTTCGCAGCTCGACTGGCTCGAGCACCTCCATGTACGGACCCATTCCAACCAGGCGCGCCGCGGCGTCCTCCGGCCAGTCGATCAGCAGCCGGATGTGGGTCCACCCGTCTGGGTCGTCGGGCGCGTCCAGGGTCTCCGCCGCCCGCATTGCGCTCCCACCCACCAGTGTTTCGAGGAGCTCGACGCGATTGCCTGGCACCCTGACCACCACCTCGAGGCGGGGCATATCCCGCTCGTAGGCAGCCGTCGACTCGGTCCAGTACTCCGCCAGGTCGAAGTCCGCCGGCCGCTCGAAGCGCTCGTCGGTCAGCTCGGCGCTCTCGATCCGGGATGCGCGATAGGTCCGCACCTCGCCGTCCCGCGCCGCCACCACGTACCAGACCCCGCTCTTGAGCACGACGCCCAGCGGCTCGAGCAGGCGCTCCGCGGTATCTTCGGCGCGGCGGTAGCGGATCTGGAGCCGGCGCTGGTTCCAGACGGCCTGCGCCACGGTGGAAAGGTGCGGCGCCTCTTCGGCGCCCTTGAACCAGCCCGGGGCATCGAGGTGGAAGCGCTCCCGGATGCGCCCCGCCCGGGCGCGCAGCTCCGCGGGCAGGGCCGCCAGCAGCTTGAGCTGCGCCGTCGCCAAGACCGCACCCAGGCCCAGCTCCGCGGCCGGACCAGGCACTCCGGCCAGGAAGATGGAGCTCGCCTCGTCCGTGGTCAGGCCGGTCAGCCGGGTCCGATA
>VBGQ01000228.1 GCA_005882055.1 Chloroflexota bacterium | reverse complement strand
ACATCGGGCGACGGTCCACGCCAGCTGCGGGTCCGCGTCAGCGAGCGGGGCCGCCAGGTCGTGAACCTGCGCATCCCGCTGACCTTCGCGGACACCGCGCTGCGCATGGTGCCGGGTCTCTCCGACGAGCAGGGCGACCGCATCCGCGCGGCCATCGCAGAAAAGACGACGGGGACCATCCTGGACGTCGAGGACGAAGACGGCGACGGCGTCGTCATCAGCATGGAGTGACAAGGTGAACCCCGAGACCGTCGCCTTCCCCGAATCAAGCGAGCCTCCAGCCGGCGCGCTGGTCGAGCCCGTCGCCCGATCCCGCTTTGCGCTGATCCAGCCACTTCGCGAACGCGACTTCCGGTTGGTCTTCAGCGGCGAAAGCATCTCGCTGCTGGGTGACCAGTTCCATTTCGTTGCAATCGCCTGGCTGACGCTCCAGCTGACCGGTTCCGGCGTCGCGCTGGGGACGGTGCTCATGACCGTCGCCATCCCGCGCGCCCTCTTCATGCTCCTCGGTGGCGCGATGTCCGACCGCATCTCACCGCGTTCGCTGATGCTGGTCTCGAACGCACTGCGGACGGTGGTGGTGGCGATCATCGCGGCGCTGGTGCTGACCGGGCATGCGCAGCTCTGGCAGCTCTACGTCCTGGCGCTCATCTTCGGCACGGTCGACGCGTTCTTCCATCCGGCGCTGAACACCATCGTGCCGATGCTGGTGAGCGAGCGGCTGCTGTCGCCGGCGAATGCCCTCGTGCAGATCATGATGCAGCTCTCCGGCCTGATCGGGCCCGCGATCGCCGGCGTGGTCGTCGCGACACTGAATACCGGACCTGCCTTCGCCTTCGATGCCGCGTCGTTCGCGGTGGCGACGGTGACCATCTGGTTGGTGCGTGGCGGCCGTCGCGCGGCGCCCACAGCAACCGACGACGGCACGGCTCAGCGGCCGTCGGAAGGGGTCCTGGCGAACATCGGCGCCGGAGTTGCCTACGCCTGGCGAGATCCAGCGATAAGGTCCCTGGTCCTGCTGGTTGCGGCGTTCAACTTCGCGTTCAATGGCCCACTGCTGGTTGGGCTTCCCTACCTCGCTGACACGCGCTTCCAGGGCGGAGCCGCCGCGTTCGGCATCATCATCTCGGCCTACGGGGCGGGCGCACTCGGCGGAGCCATCCTGGCGGGCTCGCTGCGGCACGTACCGCGACTCGGCCTGGTCACGCTACTGACCGCTTCCGCGATGGGCGTCGGCCTGGCGCTTCTCGGCAACGTGCCGACGGTCCTCCTGGCGGTGGTCGCCATGGCCGCCATTGGTCTGGGGGCGGGCTTCATCAACGTCCGGATCGTGGCCTGGCTGCAGGCGCGCACGCCTGAGGCAATGCGCGGTCGGGTGATGAGCCTGGTCCTGCTCGGCGCGGTGGGGCTGTCCCCGATCAGCTTCGCGATCTCGGGCGTGATCATCGACTTCGGCGCCGTTTCGCTGATGTTCGCGGTCGCCGGTGCGATCGTGGTGGCTGCCGCACTGGGCGGCCTGTTCGCGGGCGTCCCATCCCAGATGACCGATGACCCTGCGGCGTGAACGCCGCGTGCGCGTGAAGATGCCGCCCACCCAGCACTGACCTGCGGTGCGTGGCTACGCCGCAAGCACCACGCGGGCCTGCGCCGTGCTCTAATAGCCACACAGAGATGAGCGCCCGACGCCCGCAAGAGCGGCCATACGACGATGAAGCGCCGCGCGTCGATCCCCTGCTTGAGGTCCGGGAAACCCATCGCGGCGTGCGCCCCGGCGACCGCCGGGTCAAGATCGTGCGGCCCTTCGAGGCAGAGTTCGAACGCGGTCCGGAAGGCCAGTTGGTCGCTTCCGAACGCACGATCCTGTCACGGACCGGCTGGCACTCCGCGTTGCGCTCGCTGCGGACCACCCTGATTGGTCGGCCCATCAGCTCCGAGCACGAGCAGCACGAGCGACTGACCAAGGTCAAGGCCCTCGCCGTCTTCAGCAGCGACAACATCAGCTCCTCGGCCTACGCGACCGAGGAGATCATGCGGATCCTGATCCTCGGCAGCCTGGCCGCCATCACCCTGACGCTGCCGATCACGGTGGTGATCGTCGTCGTACTGGGCATCGTGGGGACGAGCTACGCCCAGACCATCAAGGCGTATCCCCACGGCGCGAGCAGCTACATCGTCGCCAGCGACAACCTGGGGACGATCTTTGGCCTCATCGCCGCAGCGGCGCTCCTGATCGACTACGTCCTGACGGTCGCGGTGTCGGTCTCCAGCGGCGTCGCCGCCATCACCTCGATCGCCCCTTCGGTCTTCCCCG
>VBGQ01000227.1 GCA_005882055.1 Chloroflexota bacterium | reverse complement strand
GAGCCGGCGCCGCGGCCATCGGTCCGGCCAGCCGACGCTCGTCGGAGCCACACCGCGAAGCCAAGCGTCACGGCCATCCAGGCAAGGCCGGCACCAATCCCGGCGAGCAAGGCCGGCGCCACGCCTCCCGGCCAGGCCACCGAGAAGCCAAGCAGGAAGGCTGCCGCTCCCCCGCCGAACACGATCCAGCCGGTTCGCCCACCCAGGAGCGAGGCGGACTTGCTGCCCTGCGCGGCAGGACCACGACGCGAACGCTGTCGCTGCTCCATTCGCGCCCGCGCCGCGGCGGTGGCCGCCGGCGGCGCATACGGATCCTGGTTCTTCATCATCCGCTGATAGGCGCGGCGTTCCGAGCGCGACATGGCCGCCTGAGTCTAATCGCTCGTTTCGTGATCCCGCACCGGCGGGTGCCGGCGCCCGGAGGATCCCATGGCGCTCGATGCGTCCTCCACCTTGAGCTGCACCGGATCGGTGCCGAAGAGGGCGGTGAGGGCCCAGTCAATGGCCACCCGCACCTTGCGGTTGATGCCCGGAACCCGCGACCAGTAGTAGCCGCGCCACATGAACCACGCGATCCAACCCCGAACCCGGATCCCGAACACCACGCCGACTCCGGTGTGATGCCCTACGGACGCCAGAATGCCGATGGTGCGATAGCGATACGGCTCGAGCGGACGGCCATCGATGCGTGCGACCACGTTGGCTGCCAGTCGCTTCGCCTCGCGCACCGCGTTCTGGGCCGTCGGCGCGAATGGGCGGCCATCGGCTTCCTCGACGTTGGGGATCAGCGCGCAGTCGCCGATGGCGAAGGCCGTCGAGCGGCTCGTCTCCATGGTCGGCAGCGCCTTGACGCGGCCCGCATGGTCGACCTCCACGCCGGACCTGGCCACCATCGGTGCCGGTCGCACGCCTCCCGACCAGACGACCGTGCGTGTCGGGATCGTCTCGCCATTCCCGATGACCACCTCCGCCTCGCGCACCTCGCGGATCGGCGTCCCGAGGCGCACGGTGAACCCTCGCCGCTCCAGACGTTGCCGAGCGTATGCGCCCATGTCCGGCGGCAGCTCACCGAGCAATTCATCCTTGAGCTCAACCAGGTACGTGCGGATCTCCGTAGCGCCGATCTTGGGGTAATAGCGCCCCCGCACGCGGCGGACGAAGTCCTCCAGCTCGCCGGCGGTCTCGACGCCGGAGAGCCCACCCCCACCCACGACGAAGGTGAGGTCCGCCTGCCGGGCGAGCCGATGTCTTCATGCCGACCGCATGCTCCTCGAGGCCGGGAATGCCAAAGGTGTGGGTGATGCCGCCCAGGGCCATCACCAACGTGTCGTAGTGCAGCCGATGCGGGTCCCCGTCGCCGCCGATCACGGTCACCGTATGGGCCTGCGTATCGATCGCCTCGACTTCGGCGGTAATGCACCAGGTCGACTGGTGGCGGAGCATCTCGCGCAGCGGCGTGACCACATGGCGCGGTTCGAGGACCCCGGAACAGACCTCGGGAAGCAACGGCGTGAAGAGCATGAAATTGTCGCGGCTGACGAGCCAGATCTCGACGTCTCGGCGGCTACCGAGCCGGCGCTCGAGCGCCTGCGCGGTCATGACCCCGGCGAATCCCCCGCCAAGGATAAGGATCCGGTGCGGAGCCTGCACTGAGCCGTTCGCCGCCATCGGGCTACCATACCTGCCGTGCACGACGTCTTCGACCAGTTCAAGCAGCAGCTGCCCGACATCGATCCCACCGAGACCCAGGAGTGGATCGACTCGCTTGACGGCGTGGTCGATCAGGCCGGCCGAGAGCGCGCCCGCTACATCATCTTCAAGCTCCTGAAGCGCGCGCGCCAGCTGCAGATCGGTCTACCTCCGCTGACGCAGACCCGCTACATCAACACCATCAGCCCCGAGCAGGAGCCCTTCTTCCCGGGCGACGAGACGATGGAGCTCCGCATCCGCCGCATGATCCGGTGGAACGCGCTGGCCATGGTGCTGCGCGCCAACACGCGCTTCGAGGGACTGGGCGGGCACCTCTCCACGTACGCGTCGGCGGCAAGCCTCTACGAAGTCGGCTTCAACCACTTCTTCAAGGGTGGGCCTGATGGCGACCTGGTCTTCTTCCAGGGCCACGCGGCGCCCGGCATCTACGCGCGGGCCTTCCTGGAGGGGAGGCTCAGCGAGGAGCAGCTCGATCATTTCCGCCGCGAGGCGCTCTGGCCGGGCGGGCTCTCCTCCTACCCGCACCCGCGCACGATGCCCGGCTTCTGGCAGTTCCCCACGGTCAGCATGGGCCTGGGACCGATCAGCGCCATCTATCTCGCCCGCTTCAACCGATACCTCCACGCACGCGGCATCAAGGACACCTCACGCCAACGCATCTGGGCCTTCCTGGGCGACGGGGAGATGGATGAGCCGGAGTCGATGGCGGGGCTATCGCTGGCGGCTCGCGACGGGCTCGACAACCTGACCTTCGTCGTCAACTGCAACCTGCAGCGCCTGGACGGACCGGTGCGCGGCAACGGCAAGATCATCCAGGAGCTCGAGTCGACCTTCCGCGGTGCCGGCTGGAACGTGATCAAGGTCATCTGGTCGCGCGAGTGGGACGAACTGCTGGCGCGCGACGTGGACGGCATCCTGGTCAACAAGATGAACGAGACGCTCGACGGCGACTACCAGCGCCTCTCGGTGGCGGACGGCGCCTACATCCGCGAGCACTTCTTTGGGCCCGATCCGCGGCTGCGAGCCATGGTCGAACATCTTTCCGACGACGAGCTGAGCAAGCTGCGGCGCGGGGGCCACGACTACCGCAAGGTGTTCGCGGCCTACACCGCGGCGGTCGAGCACGCGGGAACCCCCACCGTCATCCTTGCCAAGACGGTGAAGGGCTGGACCCTGGGACCCGGCATCGAGGGGCGCAACGTCACCCACCAGGCCAAGAAGCTGACCGAGGCCGAGCTGAAGGTGTTCCGCGACCGCCTGGAGCTCCCGATCCCTGACGATCGGCTCAAGGAGGCTCCCTACTACCATCCAGGTGCCGATGCGCCGGAGATCCAGTACATGCTCGAGCGCCGGCGCGGCCTGGGCGGCTTCCTGCCGGAGCGGCAGGTACCGCCGGCGCCCCTACCGGCACCCGAGCCCGCCGTCTTCAATGAGCTGCTCGGTGGCTCGGAGCGGCCGGCGAGTACGACCATGGCCTTCAGCCGGCTCGTCCGCAACCTCGTGCGTGACCCGGGGATCGGGCGACCTCGAGTCGACCGACGGCCAAATCCTGGAAGAGGGCATCACGGAAGCCGGCGCGACCGCCTCGTTCACCGCCGCGGGGACCAGCTACGCGGTTCACGGCGAGCCCATGATCCCCTTCTATGTCTTCTACTCGATGTTCGGGTTCCAGCGCACCGGCGACCAGATCTGGGCGTTCGGAGATGCGCGCGGTCGCGGGTTCCTGATGGGCGCCACTGCCGGGCGCACGACCCTGCACGGTGAAGGGCTCCAGCACGACGACGGCCACTCCCACGTGCTCGCCAGCACCCTTCCCAACGTGCTCGCGTATGACCCGGCGTTTGCCTACGAGCTGGCGGTCATCGTGCGCGAGGGAATTCGTCGCATGTACGCGGAGGGCGAGGACATCTTCTACTACCTCACCCTCTACAACGAGAACTGGGTGCAGGCGCCCAAGCCTGAGGGCGTCGACGAGGGGATCCTGCGCGGGCTGTACCGATACCGGCCGGCGCAGGTCGACGGTCGCAGGATCCACCTGCTCGCCTCCGGCTCGATCCTGCACCAGGCGCTCAAGGCCCAGGAGATCCTGGCGGCTCACAAGGTGGCGGCCGACGTGTGGAGCGCCACCAGCTTCCAGCAGCTGCGCGTCGACGCCCTGGATGCCGAGCGCTGGAACCGCCTGCATCCCGACGCCGAGCCGCGCGCCTCCTACCTGAGCCAGGCGCTGGCGGCCGTGGATGGACCGATCGTGGCGGCCACGGACTATCTCAAGGCGGTTCCCGATTCGATCGCTCGTTGGATCGACCGGCCCTACACGGTCCTGGGCACCGACGGCTTTGGCCGCAGCGACACGCGCGAGGCACTCCGGACGCATTTCGAAGTCTCGCCGGAGCACATCGCGTATGCCTCCCTCCACGGCCTGTGCCTGACCGGCGAGGCGGATCGCGACGAGCTCAAGCGGATGGTCGGCGAGCTGGGGATCGACACGGAGCGCATCAACCCGCAGTTCGCGTAGCGCGCGCCGCCTATGGACGGCGGGGCGTCGTCGTCGGGAAGCCGCAGACCCAGCAATGCGTGTCGCTGCGACCTATGGTCCCGCGACACACCGTGCAGCGGGCCGGCATGAGCTCGACCGCGAACGCGCGCAGTCCGATGCCAAGCGCCGTGGCCGTCCTGCCGAGCCGGGACTCGCCGAGTGACGGGCCGGAGACCGGGGTGAGCTCCGCCGCGGGCTGCGGCTGAGCGGTACCCGCGAGGGTCCTCCAACGATTGGTTCGATCCGCGGGGACCGGGCTCGCCATCCAGCGGTGGCGCTCACGGTCGTATTCGGCGCGGGCCGCGGGATCGCTGAGCAGGTCACGCACGGCGTTAACGACCTGCATCTCCTCGGTCGCGCGCTGCGACCCGTTCCGATCCGGGTGAAACGTTCGCGCCAGGCGCCGCCACGCATCCATGATCTCGTCCGGTCCCGCCCGAGGGTCCACCTGCAGGAGCCGATAGATGTCGCGATCTGGCGTGTACGGCAGGAAACGCTGAGTCATGAGAGCGGCCCCGATGCTACCGCAGCCCGATGCTGCCCGCAGAGCTCCGCGGCACCGAGGGCCCTGCGCCCGCGTTTGGAATGGCGATATGAGTGATTGGTAACTCCAAATCCATATTGTTCAGGACATAATTGACAAGTGAGCTTCCCGATCCTAAGATGCAGCCCATCAACTCGCAAACTGGAACATGGAACGGAGAGTTCACGATGTTGGAAGGCCAAGTCCTTTACACCCAGATGGTCTTCGACGAGCGGCGCCGACAGCAGCGCGAGCTGACTGCCCTCGATCGGTCCGGAAAGCGCTTCTTCCGGATCCCGCCGCGGCGTCCCGCGCGGGTCTTCGGCACTCGCTGATGGCCCGCGACGTCATCGCCACCTGCCCGGTCTGCCAGGGCGAGCTGACGGTCACCCGTCTGCAGTGCCGTAGCTGCGGGACGGCGCTCGAGGGCGAGTTCGGTGTTGGTCGCTTCGGACGGCTTGAGCGCGAGCAGCTCGCCTTCCTGGAGAGCTTCCTCCGCTCTCGGGGAAACTTGAAAGAGATGGAGCGCGAGCTTGGCATCTCGTATCCGACAGTTCGAAGTCGGCTCGAGACGCTGCTCCGAGCGCTCGGCCTTGGCGATGGCGCCGCGCCGCCGGTCGAGGACGACGAGGCAGAACCGGCGTCCCAAGCTCCGGGCCAGACCGACGAAGACCTGACAGCAGAACGCCGCGCCGTTCTCGAGCGCCTCGCGCGTCACGAGCTGACCGCTGACGAGGCCGCGACCGCCATCCGCGCGCTTGGCAGGAGCTGACGCAGATGGCCACCTACGTCCGCCAGCAGGAGATCACCCACCGTATCGGTCAGGCTGGTCGATTCCAGCTGAAGCTGACCGATGGCAACGTGCGCATCCGTCCTGCTGACGGCGATGAGGTCCGGCTGCACGGCACGTTCGAGATCAGCGCCGGCTCGGACGCAGAAGCAGATCGCATCCTGGAGGAGGTCAGGCTGATCGCGTCGTCCGGACCGTCGTTCCTCGAGGTGCGCGGCCCCCATGACGACGAGCCCAGGAACCTCCG
>VBGQ01000226.1 GCA_005882055.1 Chloroflexota bacterium | reverse complement strand
TTCCGGGGAGATGCCTGGGGTGCCCTCGCCTCGACGTTCCTCGAACCGCCGCTGGCGGCCGTCATCGGCGAGCGCCTCGGCCTGGGCTCGACGCCCACCGACGCTTCGCTGATCCACGCCCTCTCCGGCCGGAACGCGGGCGCGCCGCCGTCAGCGGGCTAAGGGTTCGCGCGCCGCCGTGCTGCTGGTCTAGTAGAAGCCGGGTGGCCGGGGAAGCGGATTGCCGTCCGCGTCGAAGCGCTCCGAGCTGGGCAGCTCGTCGCGGTGTCGACGGCCGCGGGTCGGTCCGGGAATCGGCTCCGCCATCACCGAGGTGGTGACCTCCTCGAGGCGCTGGGTGATGCCGCGCAGTCCCAGCTGGCGCAATGCGGGCGTGAAGCGTTCGGCGAAGTCCGGGTCGCGCAGCAGGCCAAAGGCCAGCGAGGCGTGGGCACGCATCAGCCGCTCGATGGCCGTCACCGATTCGCCGGTGCTCACCTGGTTCCGGCCCAGCTGGCGCTGCAGGGTGTCGAGCGCGCCGTTTGCCTCGCGCCGGGTCTGCGTGGTGAAGTGCGGCGTGCGGTTCACCAGGAGCTGCGTGCGGTAGATCGCGGCCTGCACCCGAGCATCGCGGTCTGGCGGAGCGACGGAGGTCATGGAACCGATTCTACGGGCTGAGCCGGGTTGGGAGGAGCAGCTGGCCGGTGCGCTGCGCCGGATCGAGCGGCCGATTGCCGTGGATCCGCGGTTCGCCCCGCGCGAGGCGGGGCGCGCCAACCCCGAGCGCTACGATCGCAGCGCCTTTCCTCCGGCGCGCGCGGCCGCGACCCTGCTCCTGCTCTACCCCGACCCAGACGGCGAGCTGACCGTCCCGCTGACGGTGCGCCACGCGGAGCTGCGTTCGCACGCGGGCGAGGTGTCGCTGCCCGGAGGGGCCGTGGAGGCGACCGATGCTGACCGCGCAGCAGCGGCCCTGCGCGAGGCCCAGGAGGAGATCGGCGTCGACCCAGCGGGGATTCGCGTGCTCGGCAGCCTCGACGACGTCTGGATTCCGGTCAGCAACTACCAGGTGCGACCGTTCGTGGCCGCGCTGGCTGAGCGCCCGCGCCTGGTGCCCCAGCAGGATGAGGTGGCCGCGGTGGTGGAGTTGCCGGTCCGCCGCCTCCTCGCTCCGGACGCGGTCGAGGAGGAAGAGATCGACGTCCGCGGATTTCGGCTCCAAGCCGCGGTCTACCGCTACGCCGGCGAGCGGATCTGGGGAGCCACGGCGCGGACGCTGGCGATGTTCGCTCGCGTGATGCAGGCGGCGTCCGGCGAGCGCCTCTGATCGCGGAATCGTCGCCTAGGGCCGCCGCGTCTGGACGGAGGTCCCGACCTGCCGGATCAGCTCGAGCAGCTGCCCGTGCTGCGGCTGCGGGGCCGCGACGATGCTGACCGTCGCAGAGCGCTGCCCCATGGTCCACCACGGCCCGCCGCCGAGGTCGCTGACCACCGCGCCGCTGCGCTCGGCGATGAGCCCCGCGGCGGCCACGTCCCACAGCGAGAGTCCGCCGTTCTGCACCAGGGCGTCAAATCGTCCCGACGCCACATAGGCGAGTGCCAGCGCCGAGCTCCCCATGCGCCGCGTGATGCGGATGCTGCGCGCGATCCGTCGCTCCCTCCAGATTCCCCCGCGGCCGATGATCGCCATGCTGACCACGTAGTCGCCCAACGCGTCCTTGGTGGAGGCCTCGACGGTCTCGCCGTTCAGGCGCGCGGGACCGTCCGCCGTCGCCTGGAAGCAGTCGCCGCGGGCCGGATCGAGGACCACCCCGACCACCGGGGCGCCATCGGCCACCAGACCGATGCTGACGCAGTAGAACGGGATTCCGTTCGCGTAGTTCACGGTGCCGTCGAGTGGATCGATGACCCAGGTCCGGACCTGTTCCACGGCCTTCCGACCGGCGTGGCTGCCGGACTCCTCCGCCAGGATCGCGTCGTCGGGGAATCGACGGCGGATCTCGGAGATGACCAGCAGCTCGGAACGGACGTCGACATCGGTCACGACGTCGCGGCGGCTCTTGCGGTCGATCTGTTCGATACGCCCGTACCCGGCCTGGATGATCTCGCCTGCCTTCTTCGCCAAATCGGTGGCGAAGGCGAGCTCCAGCTCCCAGGCGGACATGGCGGCATGCTAGCCGTCCGGCGCGGATTGCCGCCCGCGCTATGCTCCCGGCGATGCCGCAGATCCACCTGCACGCCGAGCCCGGCGACTACGCGCCGCTGGTGCTCCTGCCCGGCGATCCGATCCGGGCTCGGCGGTGAGCGTGCAGACCACCGGCATGGGAACGCCGTCATTCTCCATCGTCGCCGAGGAGCTCCTGCGGCTTGGTGCGGAGCAGCTGATCCGGGTCGGTACCGCGGGAGGCATCGCCCCGGGCATCCGGACCGGGGACCTCGTGATCGCCCTTTCGGCGTGCCCCGTCGACGGTGCCACCCGGACGTACCTCCACGGCGATCCGTACGCCCCGACCGCGGACTTCGCGCTGACCCACGCCCTGTACCACGCCGCGCAGGAGGCCGCGATCCCCGTCTGGGTCGGACCCATCGCCTCGGTCGACGTCTTCTACAACCCCGACCGCGACTACACCACCAAGTGGCGGGAGCGCGGCGTGCTGGCGTTCGAGATGGAAGCCTCCGCGCTCTTCTACCTCGCCGCCCGCTCTGGGGTCCAGGCCGCCTGCATGCTGACCGTGAGCGACGTCATGTCCGAGGAGGTCAGCTCGGAGGAGTCGTACCTGTCTCCGGAAGAGCTGGCGGCGGCGGTCGACCGGATGATCGAGGTCACGCTCATGACCGCGCCAAGCGTCGAGCGCCTGAAGCGCCATCCGCGCTGATGGGCACGCTCAGGGGCGCGCCGCGGCCCAGGGCTAGAATCGCAGGGCGCCTCTCCATCGGCGCGAGCACGGAGAACCGCGATGACTGAGACCGTCACCCGCGGCGCCGCCAACCAGGCGGGTGCCGTCATCAATCCGAATGCCGCCGCGGAGGCCCAGGATTTCCTGCCGCTCAACGGCATCGACCACGTCGAATTCTGGGTCGGCAACGCCAAGCAGGCGGCCGCCTACTATCGGTCCCTGTGGGGCTTCACCCCGGTCGCCTACGCCGGGCTGGAGACCGGCGTGCGAGATCGGTCCAGCTTCGTCCTCGTCCAGAACGACATTCGCTTCGTGTTCACCGCACCGCTGGGCCCGGACGGCGAGATCGCCGAGCACGTCCACAAGCACGGTGACGGCGTCCACGACATCGCCTTCTCGGTCGACGACGCGACCTCGTCGTGGGAGGAGACGACCAAGCGCGGCGCTCGTTCGGCCCTCGAGCCCACGGCGCTCAAGGGCGAGAAGGGCGTCCTGCGCAGGTCCGCCATCCACACCTACGGCGAGGTGATCCACTCCTTCGTCGACCGTCGCGACTACCACGGGACCTTCGCGCCGGGCTACCACAAGATCCGCCGTCCCGCACCGGCCGCCTCCGGCCAGACCCTGCTCGAGGTCGACCACTGCGTCGGCAACGTCGAGCTAGGCGACATGAACCGTTTCGTCGACTTCTACCGCGACGTGCTGGGCTTCGCGCAGCTCATCCACTACGACGACAAGGTGATCCACACCGAGTACTCGGCGCTGATGAGCAGGGTGATGACCAACGGCAACGGCCGCATCAAGTTCCCCATCAACGAGCCGGCGTCGGGCAAGAAGAAGAGCCAGATCCAGGAGTTCCTGGACTACTACCTCGACGAAGGCACCCAGCACATCGCGCTGCGCACGACCGACATCGTGGGCACCGTCCGCGCCCTGCGCGAGCGCGGGGTCGAGTTCCTGGGCCTGCCGCACGAGTACTACCTGGCGCTGCCCGAGCGCGTGGGCGACGTGGGTGTACCGATGTCGACGCTCGAGGAGCTGGGGATCGAGGCGGACCGTGACGAGGAGGGCTACCTGCTCCAGATCTTCACCAAGCCGGTGCAGGATCGGCCCACCTTCTTCTTCGAGATCATCGAGCGCCATGGGTCGCGCGGGTTCGGCGTCGGCAACTTCAAGGCGCTCTTCGAGGCGATCGAGCGCGAGCAGGCCAAGCGCGGCAACCTCTGATGGAAGCTGCCGAACGCCAGGCCCGCGGCCTGGACCTGGGACGGCGGCTGATCCACGGCATCGTCGCCCATGACTGGGTCGGGATCGAGGAATGTTTCGAACCCGAGGCCCGATTGCGCGCCGTCGTCCCGCAGGAGAACCCGTTCCGCGACCGGCTCGGCGCACACGACGCGGCGCAACAGCTGCAGCGCTGGTTCGGCGACGCGGACGTGACCGAGCTGGTGAGCAGTTCGGTTGAGCCGATGGGCGACCGCGTTCGAATCGCGTACCGAATCCACGAGCATGAGCCCGATGGCTGGTACCTCGTCGAGCAGCAGGCCTACCTCACCCCCGGTGAGCGCGGCATCGCCTTCCTGAACCTCGTCTGCTCCGGCTTCCGTCCCGTCCCAGACTGACTGGCGGCGCGGCCTTTCCGATCGAATCCAGGTGGGGCGAGCGTTGGCGCCTCGCCAAGATCTCATAGGTTGTGCTCGATACCAGCACTTCGTCCGCGCCGGCGAGCGCCATGAGGCGCGCTGCCATGTGCACCGCCAGCCCGCGCACGCTGCCGGGCACGACCTCCACCTCGCCGGTGTGCAGGCCCGTCCGGATCGCCAGGCCCAGCTCCTGCGACGCCACGACCATTCCCTGGGCACAGGTGACGGCACGGGCCGATCCATCGAAGACCGCGAGCAGGCCGTCGCCGGTGGTGTGGATCTCGCGCCCCCGGTATCGGTCAAGCTCGACCTGCATCCGCTCCTGATGCTGACCAAGCAGGTCCCGCCATGCGGCATCCCCGATCCTTTCGAGGGTGGCTGTGGACTCGACGATGTCGGTGAAGAGCAGCGTCACCAGGATTCGCTCTCCCGTCCCCGCCACGGGGCGCGCATAGGCTCGCGCACCAGCGAAGTCGAGCGCCACCCACGGATCGTCACCCACAACCCAGGCGTCGTGACCGGGTGGGATCTCGTACACCATGTCGGGACCGATTTCGAGCTCGCTTCCATCGGGCAGCTCCACCTGGAGCCTGCCGGAAAGCGTGACGCCTAGGTGGTGGTAGGGGCAGCGGTCCGTCCCAACCGTGGGCTGGACATCGACCGACCAGCGCCAACCGGGCTCCATCACCATGCGGCCGACCACGATGTCGTCGAGCTGGTAGATCTCGGTCCGTCCGCGGGCGAGGTGCGGTCGGACCTCGTCAGGCTTATCCAGCTTCTTGCGTTGGAGGCGGGCCATCTACGTCGGATTCTGCCACGGCGTGCGGGGCGAGCCGGTGGCGACGCTAGACTCCAATCCCGTGAGGATCGCGCACATCCGCGAGCGCAACGCGCCGGCGGGCTCTCCCTGGCGCCTGGCGGCGGCACATGACGCGGGCGCGGGGCACTGGCTCGACCTCGAGGACGCGCGCCAGGGACTGGTGGTCGAGGATCCGCGGCGGGCACATAACTCGGCGCTCTTCCGCCAGCCGATCACCACGCTCGACGATCACCTCGCGCGCGGGCTCCGCGTGGAGGCATTGGGAGAGATCGTCGACGGTTACACCGCCGCCG
>VBGQ01000099.1 GCA_005882055.1 Chloroflexota bacterium | reverse complement strand
GCCGGGGCTGAATGGCAGGCGCTCGCCGAAGGGCGCACTGACGCCAGCATGATGACCGGGTTCCGCGAAACCTGGTCGGCCGCCAAGCAGGCGCTCGTGCGCCTGCGCTCCGAGAGCCCCACCGAGCCGCGCCTCTCGCGAAGCGTGCTGGCCTTCGATGCGTACGTCGCCGACGTCGACCAGGAGCTGGTGATGCTCTCCTCGGGGGCCATCGGTGAGGCAGGCCGATTCGAGGCAGGAACCATCGCGCCGGTCCACGACCTCCTGGAATCCACGCTCTCCTCCACCCAGGCGTCCTATCACCGTGATGCGCAGCAGGCGGCCAGCCGTAAGGCGGCAAATTCGGCAATCACCGTCATCCTGGCAAGCGGCCTGATCATCGGTCTGCTGTGGTTCACTCGGCGCTCGCAAGTCCGCGCCGAGCGTCGATTCCGCGCCCTGGTCCAGCATTCGACCGATGTCTTCTCGATCATCGATCCCAAAGGCACCATCCTCTACGAAAGCCCCGCCGTCGAGCGCGTCCTGGGTTATCCGGTCAGCGAGCGTTTGGGGACCGATGCCACCGCGCTCATCCACTCTGACGACGCGTCGCTCGCCAGCACCCACATGCAGCAGCTGGTCAGCGCCCCTGGCGCCGAGGTGAACGCAGAGGTCCGTGTCCGGCACGCGGACGGAGGTTGGCGCCGCGTCGTGGCCTTCGGCAAGAACCTCACCCACGATCCGGCGGTCGGCGGGATCGCGCTCACCTACCGCGACGTCACCGAGCAGCGCGCCATGGAGGAGCAGCTCCGACGCCAGGCTCTCGAGGACCCGTTGACCGGGCTCTCCAATCGGGCGCTGCTCCGGGACCGCCTCGAGCACGCCGTGGCACGCCTGCAGCGCGTCGCGGACGGGCAGCGGCTCGCTGTCTTCTTCCTCGACCTCGACGATTTCAAGACCGTCAATGACAGCCTGGGCCACGCGGCCGGCGACCTGCTGCTCACCGCCGTTGGCCAGCGGCTGAGCGGGGCCGTGCGGTCGATCGACACGGTCGCCCGCCTGGGCGGCGACGAGTTCGCCGTGCTGGCGGAGGACATTCCAGCCGAGATGGATCCCAACGACCTCGGCCGACGACTCACCAAGGCGCTGGCCCCCGCCTTCCAGATCGGTGAGACGGAGGTCTTCGTCCGTGCCAGCGTGGGCTACGCGGTAGCGGCGCCGGGCGAGGACGGCAACCTTCTGCTGCGTAACGCGGACCTGGCCATGTACCAGGCCAAGGCGGAGGGCAAGAGCGGGCTGCGCCGCTACGACCCGGGCTTGCACACCACCGCGGTGGCGCGGCTCGAGCTCGAGCACGACCTGCGGGTGGCCCTCGAGGCCCATGAGTTCGCGATCGTCTACCAGCCCATCGTCGCGCTCGACAGCGACCGCATCGTTGGCCTCGAAGCGCTGCTGCGCTGGAACCATCCGACCCGCGGCCTGCTCGAGCCCGATAACTTCATTCCACTCGCGGAGGAATCGGGGCTGATCGTGGAGATCGGTCGTTGGGTCATGAGCGAGTCGTGCCGCCAGCTGGCGGAGTGGATCGAGCAGGGGTTGGCCTCGCCGGAGCTGACGCTCAGCGTGAATCTGTCGGTGAAGCAGGTCCACGACGGGGCGATCGTCGACGACGTTGCCGCAGCGCTTCGCGAGTCAGGCCTGCCTGGTCATCGGCTCACCCTGGAGGTCACCGAGGGCGTGCTGGTCGACGATTCCGAGGCGGTGATCGGCCGCCTGGCCGCCATCCGCGAGATGGGCGTGCGCATCGCCATCGACGATTTCGGGACCGGCTTCTCGTCGCTCGGCTACCTGAGCCGCTTCCCGGTCGACGTGCTGAAGATCGACCGCAGCTTCGTCCAGCGCATGAGCGCCAAGGCGAGCGACCTGGCCGTGATCGAGGCGGCCATCGGCCTGGCGACGACGCTGGGCCTGGAGACCGTTGCCGAGGGGATCGAGCGATCCGGGCAGACGGAGCGCCTGCGGGAGCTGGGCTGCCACCTCGGCCAGGGATTCCTCTTCTCGCGGCCGACCGGCGCCAGCCAGATCGCCGATGCCCTACGCGCCAACCTGACCCGCGATGAGCGGCGCCGCAACCCCGCCCCGCGGCGCGCAACGAAGGTGCGACGTCCTCGGGCCGCCCAGGCCTAAGCGGCTAACCGGCCTGGAACTTGCGCACCTATCACGTCATGGCTGAACGCGTACACAACCTCGTGATTCGAGTGGGGCCATTTCTCGTTAGTGCGCTGACCCTCGTCCTGGCTGCCTGCCAGCAGGGCGGTGGCGCGAGCGGAGGGCCCGGCTACTAGTCGGGTGCTCAGCCGGCGGTGCGTCGCTGGCGCAGCTCGCCCATCTCAACCACCAGGTCCTGGTAGGCCGGGTGCCGCCGGATGTAGGCCGCGATGAAGGGGCACTTGGGCGTGACCTTCAGCCCGCGCGTCCGGACGTCGTCCAGCGCACCGGCAGCAAGCAGAGTTCCCACGCCGCGGCCCTTGAGCGCGGGATCGGTTTCGGTATGAATGAAGACGATTCGGTCGCCGATACGGCGATAGGTGGAGAACCCCACGACGCGCCTCCCGAGACGAATCTCGTAGCGCTCCTCATCCGGGTTGTCGACCACCCGCAGCTCGGCCACGCCCCGACGATACGCAATTCGCGCGCGGCGCGTCGTGCCGGATCGGGTTGCTAGGATGCAAGGCATGGCTTCAGGCTCGCCACCATTCATCTCGTTCCTCTCCGACTTTGGGCTCGATGGCGCCGCCGCCATCTGCCGCGGGATCATGCTCTCGATCTGCCCGGACGCGCAGATCATCGACCTGGCCCACACCATCCGGAAGTACGCGATCGGCGACGGCGCGTTCATCCTGGGCACGGCGCTGCCTTTCATGCCGTCTGGCGTGCATCTCGCCGTTGTCGATCCCGGGGTGGGCACGGAACGGCGGCCCGTCGCCTTGCGGGTGGCGCGCGGCGACATGCTGGTGGGACCCGACAATGGCCTGATGCTGCTCGGGGCAGAGGCCCTCGGCGGCATCACCGAGGCGCGCGCGCTGGAAAACCGCGCCCTGTGGCTGGAATCGAGCACGAGCGCGACGTTCCATGGACGGGACGTCTTCGCGCCGGTCGCGGCGCGCCTGGCCGCTCGCTCCGCGGTGTTCGAGGAGGTCGGGCGGGTCGTCGAGATCGATTCGCTGGTCGCCCTATCACAGCCCGTGGCCTCGGTGGGGGAGGGCTGGATCGAGACCGGAGTGGTCTACGTCGACAGCTTCGGCAACGCGCGTCTCGCGGGCGGCGCCCGGGAGCTGGTCGAAGGCCTGGGCGACGCGACGGACCAACGCCCACTGCGCGTGGCCGTGATCGATTCCGCCGCGGGCACCGGGAATGCGGAGGACGCTGTCTTCACCACGACCTTCGGTGCGGTGCCGGCCGGTACGGCTCTCGTCTATATCGACTCCTCTGGCCACCTCGCGCTTGCGGACAACCAGGGAAGCATCGCCTCGCGCATGGGCCTCGCGGCCGGCGCACGCGTACGGATCAGCACCCCCGACCCTCAGCGCTGACCTCGCCCTCCTAGGGCAAGGACCAGCGCGGTACTTTCGGCGGGTGGTCGGCTGCCCACGCCGGACATACGGTGCCGGTCGCATGACAACGCCCTCCAGCTCGGGGCGAACCCGCGGCATCCGCCGGCTCACGCGGAGGCGCGCAGCGCTGCGCCTTCCACCGCGCCTGCTGCGCGACGAGTACCTGTGGTACACCGCGACGTTGGCGCCAATCGCCCTGATCACCGCGGCGGCCGACGGCCAGTTCGCGGACGTGACGGTCGTGCTCGCGCTCTCGCCAGTCTTCGTGGGGGCCCAGGCGCTGCTGGGCATGGTGCCCTCGGCGCGCCGCCCGCTCACTGACCTTGGCTGGTCATTCCTCCGCTTGCTGGTGGCCTTTGGCTTCGTCGCCATCCTGGTCGGCCTGGTTGGCGGCACATCACGCCCGCTCGCCGCGCTCTACCTCCCGGTCGTCGTCGCGGCGGCTGCCCTGGGTCTGACGCAGGGGATCGTCCTCGGCGTGCTGGGCACGGCCATCTACCTGGCTCCCATCCTGGGTGGACCTGCGACTGCTGGGGTCATCGCCTCACGCGCGGTGGCGCTCGCCGGCGTCGGGGTGCTGCTCGCTTACGCCACGCGAAGGATGATGCGCCAGCTGGAAGGTGCCGCCGGAACGCTGCGCCAGGCGATCGTCGCCGAGCGTCGTCGTTCCCGCCAAATCGCCGGTATGGAGGCGGTCAGCCGCGCCCTGGTCGTGGGCGGAGACACCAGCCAGATCCTGCGGCGCACCCTGGAGGTCCTGTCCGAACGCTTCGGCTACCGGTATGGCTCCATCTACCTGTGGGATGGCGAGCAGCTGGTGCTCGGCGCACAGCAGAACTACAGCTCGGCCCGCTCGCCATCCAACCCGGCACGGGCATCGTGGGCCGCGTCGCACGCAACCATGAGCTCGCGTACGTGGCGGACGTCAGCGAGGACCCTGACTATGTCGCCATCCACGACCGGGTGGTGAGCGAGATCTGCGCGCCACTGCTCATCGAAGGCACCTTCCTTGGTGTCCTGAACGTCGAGGCTGTCTCGCCCCTGGACCGGACCGATCGCGACCTCGTCGCCACCCTCGCGGACCGCGTGGCGACCGTCGTGGCGCTTGGCCGCGACCGGCAGGCCCTTTCTGAGCGAGCGGCCCTCTTCCGCAACCTACACGAGTTCACCGGTGCCATCAGCCTGCAGCAGCAACCCGATGACATGGCCACTTCGCTCGTGTCGTGGACCGACCGCATCGTCTCCGCCGACCTCGTGGCCATCACGACCCTGGATCGGGAGACGGGCGCCTACCTCATCCGCGCTGGCAAGGGAATCGAGGCTCGAACGGTCGGGGCCCAGATCCGTCCCGGCGAGGGGGTCGCCGGCCGCGCCATCCGCGACCGGGTGACCGTGGTTGATGAGCACTTTGGGCCGGCGAGCTACCCCGCGTCGGTGCGCGGGCAGGCTGTCGTGTCGGTCGCCATCGCGGTGGGCGTGCCTCTGGTGCGCGACAGCGTGGTGGTGGGGGCCATCACGGTGGGGCGCGAGGACGCGACCGCCCGTTTCCAACCGATTGAGCTGGAAGCGCTGGAGCTGCTTGCGGGCCACGCGTCGCTTGCACTTGCCAACGCCTTCCTGCACGCCGATGTCGCAGCGCTGGCTTTGCGCGACCCGCTCACGGGCCTGTACAACCGGCGCTACTTCGACGAGACCCTGGAACGCATCCTGGCGGAGCATCGTCGCGAGCGGATTGGCGACCCCAAGCCGTTGGCGGCAGTCATGTTCGATCTTGATCTGTTCGGGCTGTTCAACAAGCAGCACGGGCACCAGATCGGGGACTCGGTCCTGCGTGCGTTTTCGGAGATCCTTATCCGCCGGTTCCGTGCATCGGACCTCGTCGCGCGCTTTGGGGGAGAGGAGTTCATCGCCATTCTCGACGGAGCCACGCGCGACGACGCGCTGCGCATCGCCGAGGACGTGCGGGACCGATTGGCGAAGCTGGTCATCGCGGACGAAGCGGGCGATCCACTGCACGTGACCGTCTCCGCTGGTTGCGCCGCGCTGGACGAGGATGATCCCTCACGCGAGACCCTCCTGCGCACGGCGGACGTCGCCCTGTTCATGGCCAAGCGGGCAGGACGGGACCGAGTCGTCGCCGCCTGAGGCGGCTCAGACCACCTCGCCGGCGATCTCGATGCGCGTCAGGCGGCGCAGCGAGATGCCGATAGCGGCCACTCCCACGACCGCTGCGACCACTACGGCCGTGCCCAGCGGCAGAGTGGCCTTGAACACGTCCGCGGCCGGGTTGGCGATCGCCTGCGTGAAAGCGAGCGTCTGCTCGCGGACCGAGAGGGTCCGGGTTCCGGTGAAGAGCCCGGATAGGAACCCCTCCCAGACCAGGACGTACCCCAGGCCCCAGATGAAGGCACGGCTGGTGACCAGGCTGAGCGCCACGAAAATCGCGCAGTAGAGCGCCGAACCGATGGCGCTTGCCAGCGCGAAGGCGAGCGCCAGCCTCGTGGAGCCCTCGCCGCCCGCCACGAGCCCGGCGACCAGGATCGGAACGCTGGTGAGGCCGATGCTGCAGGCGATGGCGATCACCAGCTTGGTGGTCATCACCATCCAGCGGGTGATGGGCTTGGCCAGGACGTAGACCGCCGTTCCCTCTTCGAGCTCGGCACCGATCGCGCCGGTCCCGAAGATGAGCGCCACCAGGGGCATCAGGGTCGCAATTCCCACCGTGCTGAGCAGGTCCGCCGTGAACTTGGCATCCGAGCCGGTCGAGGAGAGGCGTCGCAGGACGGCGACCAGGATGACGAGAGCGCTGAGCGCGAGCAGCAGCAGCGTGCGTCGCCGGCTGAGCAGCTGGCGGAGCGTGATGCTGGCGATGACGGCGTTCATCCGCGCACCAGGTAGCTGAATACCGACTCGAGCGATTCGTCGGTGGGCAGCACCTCGTACAGGGTCACCTGCGCCTGGCGGGCGCGTTCGGCCACGGCACGCGAAAAGGCGCCGTAATCGGCCGCTTGCGCGACGAGCAGGCCGTCTTCGATCGAGACCCCGGTCACGGCTGGCTCCTAGAGGAGCTCCGCCGCGAGGCGGCGATCGTTCGACGATCGCAGGGTGAAGGTGTGCGGTCGATCGGTCATCAGGCGGCGGATGGCGCGGAAGTCACCCGAGGCCGCCAGGCGCCCGGCGATCACCACCAGGACCCGGTCAGCCACCCGCTCGACCTCCTCGAGGATGTGGCTGGAGAAGAGGATCGTGCGGCCCTCCTCCGCGAGGCGGCGCAGGAAGGCCATGGTGTGCAGGCGCTGGCGCGGATCCATGCCGTTGAAGGGCTCGTCGAGCAGCAGGATCGGTGGGTCGTGGACGAAGGCCGCCGCGACCTTCGCGCGCTGGCGCATCCCCTTCGAGTAGCCGCCCAGCGGCCGGTCCTGGGCATCGGTCAGGTCCACCTCGGCGATCGCGCGGCGCGCCGCCGCCGCTGGATCGGGCAGGCCCTGCAGTTTCGCGTTGGCCTCCACGAATTCGCGACCGGTCAGGAACGGATAGACAGCCTCGCGCTCCGGGACGAGCCCGATCACGCGATAGACGTGCGGGTCACCGAATGCTGGGCGGCCCGAGATCCTCACCGAACCCGCAGACGGTGCCAGCAATCCGGCCATCAGGTGCAGCAGCGTGCTCTTGCCCGCCCCATTCGGTCCAAGGAGCCCGGTCACGCCGGGCTCCAGGCGGAAGCTCACCTCGTTGACCGCGACCACGTTGCCGTACCAGCGCGAGACATCGGTCAGCTCCACCGGGGCCGAGGGGCCCTGCGGCTCGACCGCGGCTTCGGTCGCGGCGACGCTCACGTCTCGATCCTCTGGTAGCGCCAGAGATATGCCGCCACCCCCACCACCACCACCGCGATCGCGGTGGCCACGTACACGCTGCCCGCAAGAGTCGCGTTGGCGACCGCGCCGTTGGGCTCACCGCCGAACAGGGTGTGCCGCACGCCCTCGGCGAGGGTGTTGATGTTCAGCAGGACGGTCCAGTCACCGAGCCCCGCGCCCGCGCGGCGCAGCAGCGGCGACACCGCGCTCCCGACGAGGAATACAGCGACGATCGCCGCGATGGCATAGGCCCGTCGCGGGGTGAACGCCGTGATCGCCATCCCCACCGCGGCGTACAGCAGGACGTACACCGCGGCACTGCCGAGGATCCCGGGCAACGACCCGAGCTGGTCGCGAAAGGCACCAAATGGGTCGCTGGCCGCGAAGGTCTTCCCCAGGAGCAGGACCAGCAGCGGCGCGAGCGTGACGATGAACAGGCTCGCGACGATGGCCGCCAGCTTGGCGAGGGCATAGTCCACGCGCTCGAGCGCATGGGCGAAGTACAGGGAGAGGACGCGCTGACGCTGATCGCCGACCAGCAGCTCGGGGGCTTGCGCGGCCAGGAAGACCAGGGCCAGCAGGCTCATGCGGAACAGGTAGTTGTCGTACGTGAAGCCACCCCCAGCGCGCTCGCCAAGGGGTCCGGCGGTGGCCACCACCGCACTCTGCACAACGGCCGGGAGGCTGATGATGGCCAGCGCTCCCCAGGGCACGACCTTGGCCCGGCCGCTGCGCCCGAATCCAAAGGCCGCGCGCCAGCTGAAGGTGAACAGCGCCCAGATCGCCGCGCGCCGTCCCAGCCTTGGTCCGTCATAGCCTCGATACCCGATGTCGTGGATCACACCG
>VBGQ01000221.1 GCA_005882055.1 Chloroflexota bacterium | reverse complement strand
CCAGCGCAGCACCTCGGCGCGAGACGGCGGTGCATCGGCCGATGCGCCCGGCCGGCGTCCCGGGTAGCACTTGGCCACCGAGGTTACGTACCAGCGTTCCCGAAAGTCGTCGACACTGATCCCTGCGAGTGCGAGCCATCCCACCAGGCGCTTGCCGGCATCGTGGGCGAAGGGGAGGCCGGTCTCGATCTCGCGCCGGCCGGGCGCCTGACCGATGAGCATCGCCCGCTCCGATCCGTCACCGGACAGGACCGGCGTCGTCCCGCCTTCACAGCGCGGCATCGCGTCCTGCAGGCGACGCAGCTCGGTGCCGGCCGGCGCGCGTCGCGGCGAGGGCAGCGGCCACGCACCAGCATGCCGGACGCGGTAGGGGCTGGTGATCAGCCCGCTTCTCCCCGGAGTCGTTCGGCCAGGCGCAGGTCGTCGGCAATCGCGAGGCGCAGGGCACGCCGCGCGCCGTCTGCGGACGGACCGCCGGCGTCGAGCGCCGCGACGAGCTCGTCCCGGGCGGCGTACAGGCGGTCGATCGGTTCGCCAGTGGACGAAGTTGCCTCGCCCCCAATGCTTCGCACCAGCGCTATGTCCTGCTCGGCGATCGCCGCGAGTGCCTCGTCGCTTGAGGTCTGCTCGACTCCTGCGTGGTCGATCGCCTCTGCCAGCTCCTCGCGAGCGAGCTCTAGCCACCGCAGCCAGCGCTGCCATTCCTCGTCCGACGGCGGAAGCTGGTCGAGCGAGAACGCAGCACGACCGGTCGGCGAACCGTCGCAGGCGGCCCGCTCGACTTCGTACCAGTTGTCGCCAACGAAGGCGGGGGCCGGCTCGTCGTTGCCGCGCAGCCATTCGGAGAAGCGGGCCACGCGCCGCGGCATCGCGGCGACCGCCTCGGCGTCGGCGGCCGCGAAGGTGGCGCAGCCGGGGAGCTCCGCGGCGTAGGCGGCGACCGTGGAACCCCCGTCCAGACCGGTCTCCACGAAGATGGCGTGCGGCATCGTGCCCGCCATCAGTGCGGCTCCACGACCTCCGTTACACCCGCCGCCGACGCGGCGGCCGCCGACGGGTGCCGGCCGGGATGATGTTGGGCCGGGCGCTCACGCTGAAGACCTCGCGGCGCTCGCGGCCGGGCTGCTGGCCATCGCCGTGGCCGTCCCGCTCGCCAAGGTCCGCACCCGCGGCCTCGGCGTACACGTCGGCGGGAATGGTCCCCGGCGCCGCCGCGAGCTCCTCCCGAAGCCGACGCAGCTGCAGGATCTCGTCGCGCAACGCGGCCGCCCGCTCGAACTCGAGATTTCGCGCCGCCTCCTTCATCTGCGCCTCGAGGCGGCCGACCATCGCGGCCAGCTCCGCCGGCTCCGTGCTCTCGATCTGCAGCGTCGCGCGCTCCTCGGCAACTCGCCGCAGCCCCTCGTGAATGTCGCGGATCGCCTTGGTGATCGTCTCCGGGACGATCCCGCGCTCCTCGTTGTAGGCGAGCTGCTTGGCGCGACGCCGGTCGGTCTCGTCGATGGCCGCCTGCATCGAATCGGTCACGCGATCCGCGTACATGATCACGCGCCCGCCCACGTTGCGCGCCGCTCGCCCGATGACCTGGATCAGTGAGCCGCCCGACCGCAGGAAGCCCTCCTTGTCAGCGTCGAGGATCGCGACCAGCGTCACCTCCGGGAGGTCGAGGCCCTCGCGGAGCAGGTTGATGCCAACCAGCACGTCGTACACGCCCAACCGCAGGTCGCGCAGGATCTCGACGCGCTCGAGGGTGTCCACCTCGCTGTGCAGCCACTGGACCTTGATGCCGATCTCCCCGAGATAGTCCGCAAGGTCCTCCGCCATCTTCTTGGTGAGCGTCGTGACCAGGACCCGCTCCCCGCGGCTGACGGTGTCGCGGATCTCCCCCACCAGATCGTCGATCTGGCCGCCTGTCGGGCGCACGGAGATCTGCGGGTCGACCACGCCCGTCGGCCGGATGAACTGCTCGACCACCTGCTGCGCGCGCTCGCTCTCATACGGCCCGGGGGTAGCGCTCATATAGACCACCTGGTTCATGTGCTCCTCGAACTCCTCGAAGGTGAGCGGCCGGTTGTCGAGGGCCGAGGGGAGGCGGAAGCCGAACTCGACCAGGATCTCCTTGCGGGTCCGGTCGTTCTTGTACATGCCATGCACCTGCGGAATGCTGATGTGGCTCTCGTCCACCACCAGCAGGAAATCGGTCGGGAAGTAGTCGATCAGCGTCCAGGGTCGCGAGCCCGCCTCGCGGCGCGCGAGGTGCCGGGAGTAGTTCTCGATCCCGGAGCAGAAGCCGACCTCGCGCATCATCTCCAGGTCGAACATCGTTCGTTGCCGGAGGCGTGCCGCCTCCAGCTCGCGGCCCTCGGCGCCCAGCTCCCCGACCCGCGTCTCCATCTCCGCCTCGATGTCGGTGATCGCCGCCAGCAGCTTGTCGCGCGGCGTGACGTAGTGCGAGGCTGGATAGAAGGATGTACTCGCCGTGCGGCGGCTGGACCTCAAGCACGTCGCCCCGCACCCGGAAGCGCGAGCGCGCGAGTGCCGCGTCGTTGCGCTGGTACTGCAGGTCGACCAGGTGGCGCAGGATGCCGTCGCGGCGGTATCGGCCTCCCGTCTTGAGGCTGATCACCGTGGCGCCGTAGTCGACCGGCGCGCCAAGGCCGTAGATGCAGCTCACCGAGGCGACGATGACCACGTCCCGCCGCTCGAAGAGCGCTCGGGTGGCGTTGTGCCGCAGCCGGTCGATCTCGTCGTTCCGCGACGAGTCCTTCTCGATGTAGGTATCGGACCGTGGCAGGTACGCCTCAGGCTGGAAGTAGTCGTAATAGCTGACGAAGTACTCGACCGCGTTCTCCGGGAAGAACTCGCGAAACTCCTGGTAGAGCTGCGCAGCGAGCGTCTTGTTGTGCGCCATCACCAGCGTGGGCCGATTGACCGCTTCGATGAGCTTGGCGGCCGCATAGGTCTTGCCTGTTCCCGTCGCGCCCAGCAGCACCTGATGCCGCAGCCCCTCGCCAAGCCCGCGCACCAAGCCCTCGATGGCGGCCGGCTGGTCGCCGGTCGGCTCGAAGGGGGCGTGAACCTTGAGGTCGGGCATCGGGGAGCTCGATTCTAGCGGACCCCATCGGTACCGACCTCGAGGGCACCAAGGGGCCTATTTGAGAAGGTACCCGCCAAACCTACGCTGCCGGGACCGATGACCGTGCCAGGGCAGATCCGCAGTCGGCTCGACGCGGCCGGCCGTGCCGTGCCGCGCTGGCCCGTCCCTGCCGATCGCCCTGCCGAGCGTGGCCAGGCCCTGGTGGAGTTCGTGGCCGTGCTCCTGCCGCTGCTCCTGATCGTGGTGGCGATCATCCAGTTCGGGCTCCTGTTCGGGGCGAACGTGACGCTCACCAACGCGGCCCGCGAAGGCGCCCGCGCCGGGACGATCTACGTCTATGACCGCAACCACACCAAGGCCTGGAACGACGGGCAGCGCTGCGCTGCGGCACTGACCGCGGCGACGCAGGCCTTCGGCCTGCTCTCGAACGCCTCTCCCTATTTCAGCGCGACGACCACCAGCGGGGCCTGCACCACCAACACCGGTGAGACGCAGGCCAACGGTGACCTGACCGTCGCCTACTGCGCCAGCCTCGCGACGCCGACATCGGCGTGTCCCAACAGCCTCGACCCGACCACCACCTGCGCGCCCGATACCCGGCAGGGATGCCTGATGCAGGTGAGCCTCACGTATCGGTCGGACATCATCGTCCCGTTCATCGGTCAGCTCCTGACCCGGGACACGAACGGGCGCTTCGTCCAGCGGGTCACCGCGACCATGGTCGTGAACTGATGCCCCGGCTGGCCCCGGGCCGCGAGCCGCCTGGACAGGTCCTGGTGGTGGTGGCGTTGC
>VBGQ01000220.1:3888-4442 GCA_005882055.1 Chloroflexota bacterium | reverse complement strand
GAGGAAGAGCCGATCCTCCCCGATCATCGCGGCGCTGACCGCGATCTGGTCGTAGGTCTCGGTGTCCATGAAGTGGTAGACGTCGCCGTCGTGGTACAGGTACTGGACCTTGCGTTGCTCGACCCGCGCGCGCGGCCAGCGCGTGCCGGCCTGGAAGGTGCGCTCGACGATGTCGCCGCGACGCACGTTCTGGAGCTTCATGCGCACCTGGGCGGAGCCGCGCGCCATCTTGATGTGGGTCCAGTCGAGGACCTTCATCAGCTGACCGTCGAGCTCGATGATCACGCCTTTCTTGATGTCCCCGGTGTCGATCATGCGGGCGATCGCCTCCCTCGGCTGCGGGTCACGACGCCGGGCATTCGGCGTTCGCCTTGGCGATGTTCGCGAGCTGCTGCGAATAGGTCTTGGCGAAGTAGTGCGACCCGTCGCGCTTGCCACCCGGGCAGGCCGCCACGAAGTAGAAATAGCCGGACGCGGTATTGGCGTTGGCGACCGCCTTCAGCGACGCCAGGCCGGGAGCGGCAATCGGCGAGGGCGGGAGCCCGGCGCTGAGG
>VBGQ01000220.1:0-3872 GCA_005882055.1 Chloroflexota bacterium | reverse complement strand
TGGTTGCCAACCCGTACTGCAGCGTCGGGTCGGCATTCAGCAGGCCGGCGGTCTCGTCGGTGTTGAGCCGGTTGAGGTAGACCCCCGCGATGAGCGGCCGCTCCGCGTCCTTGACAGCCTCGCGCTCGACGATGCTGGCCAGGATGACCGCCTGGTCGAGCGTCATCGGCTTGCCATCTACCGTCTTCTTACCGATGAGCGCCCGGAGGGGCGTGATGCGCGCCTTGAACGTGTCGAGCAGCTTCTCGAGCAGAGCCCGGGCCGAGGTGTTGGCGTCGACGCGATAGGTATCCGGGAAGAGGTACCCCTCAAGCGATCGAGAGGCGGGTAGGTTCGCGAAGAAGTCGTACTTGGCCAGCAGGTCCTCAGGCGGATCCTGGACGAGGCGCACGAAGTCGTCGAGGTTCGTGGTCAGCTTGGTTGTCGACAGGTAGCCCACGATCTGCTCCAGCCGCCAACCCTCTCGGAGACGGATGGTGAGCTCGACCCCCTTCTCCTGCCTGAGCGCCGCCACGATCGCCGAAGGCGAGAGGGACGGAGACAAGTCGTAGGCGCCCGCCTGCAACGTGCCCTCACGACCTGCGGCGATCACGAAGAACTGAAAGGCGAGCTCGCTGCGGACGAGACCCTTCTGGAAGAGGAGATGCCCGATATCGGTGTCGGTCGCACCGGTGGGCACGTGGAAGGTGATGCGCTGCGAGCTGTCGCTGGCGGGGGTGTCGGCGATGGCCGACGGTTGGTACCAGCGCACGAAGTCCAGGACGATCCCCTGCTTGATGGAGCTGGGATTCTCCTCCACCCAGGACATCAGCCGCGGAGCGAATGCCAGGAAGCCGATGAACAGGAGGAATGCGGCCAGCGCCGCGACGCCGGCGAGCCAGAGCAGCAGCACGATGGGTTGGAAGCGACGCCGAGGACGCCGGTCGCTGGCCTGCCGCTGTGCCCGAAGCTCTCGAATGCGCTCATTGCGGCGAGCGCCATTCTCCCAACGGGCACGCGGTTGATTGCTCATCCAGCCTCCTGCTGATCTGGCGCCTGAGCTCCGCTGTGCGGAGGGCGCCGCGCGTCCAGGTAATCTTGCAGGATCAGGCGGGCCGCCGCCGAGTCCAGGTCGCCACGCCGGCGCTTGGGCCGGGCTCCCGCCGCAGCCAGCCGTTCACCGGCCTCCCAGCTCGTCAGCCGTTCGTCGATCAGCGTCACGTTCAGGCCCGCCGCCACCAGGCGATCTGCGAAGGCGCGCGCCGCCGCGGCCTGAGAGCCCTCGCTGCCGTCCATGTTGCGCGGCAGGCCCACGACCACCTGGTCGGCTCGCTCCGCTCGCGCGAGGGCGACGACTGGACCGATGACGTCGCCCCGAGCCCCCAGGATGGCCGGTCGCGAAAACGCCTGGCCGGTCTCGGTGTCGGCGACCGCCACGCCGATCCGCCGCGTGCCGTGATCGAAGGCGATGACCCGACTCAAGAGGCGCTCGGCGTGGGCTGGAGGGATGGCGATGGGCTCGGCGTCTCGAGCGAGATATCGACCCGGAAGAGAAGCCGCGGCACGGTGTTCACCCAGCCCGGCCAGAACTCCACGCGCGCGGACCCGACGTCCGCGAGGGCGCGTGCGGCGTCGTCCGCGGAGAGGCCTGCGATGCGTTGCTTCAGCGCATCCGCGTCAAGGCGTTTCGTTACGGCGCCGCGCGCGCTGATGCTCGCCGAGACGAGATCGCCCAGCTGCTGCGGGTCGCTGGCACTCGCCTGCACGCTGGTGGGCAGCAGCATCGTGCCCGTGGGGAGGACCGTAGTGTCCGCACCCAGGGGTCCTGCGGTTGCTGCGGCGGAGCATAGGTTCGCTCGGGATGCTCTTGGAACTGGGCGTCCAGCTGGGCGGTCAGCGCCTGCTTGAGGCGCGTCACGAAGGCGTCCACGTCGCCCTGCGTCACCTGCGGGCCTGTCTTCGAGGTCCCGCCCGCGGTGGCGTGCTCGTTGTCCACGCGTGGCCCGATCTGCGCGAAGCCCGAGCTCAGGCGGTCGTCAAGCGCCTTGTCGACGACACGGTTGATGGCGTGGGCCGCGACGTTTCCCGCGGTCCCCGCCGTCACGGCGGCGACATCCACTGACTTGCGGCCGGCAAAGAAGAACCCGGTTGCCGGCACCACGATCGTCTTGGTCGTGCTGAAGAGCTGCTCACCGGCCGCTGCCTGCGTTCCCTTGGGGACCTGCACGGAGTCGCTGCTGTAGTTGAAGAACGTGACCGTCCCGGTCGCGCGAGCGGTTCCCACGCTGTACGTCCCAGTGGCGGTGCCGGTCAGCGACCGATCCAGCCGGCCGCTGTCCTGATGCCCCGGCAGCGTGATCACGTAGTCCACCGGGCCCACCGAGGTGACGGTGGGCACGATCCGGACGGTCGCGGATGGCAGGAGCGCGGCCACTAACGCGGCGACAACCAGGATTCCCGCCAGCACGCCAAGCACCGTGGTCCGGCTGATCGGCGCCGGCGCGGGACGCGCTCGTCGAGTGGCAGGACGCACGGCCGTGCCGGCGGCCGGCGCGGCGACTGGGACCGCCTGGGTGTCCTCCATCCGCGAACGGCCACGGCCGGCGGCGAGACCGGGAGCCTGGGAGGCCGGGCCATCGGTCTGTGGACCGCTGACCACCGGCATCGCCTGAGGGCTGGCAGCCTCGCCGCGCACCACGTGGATGGCCGCGAGGGGCCGAGGCGCGGCCTGGGAGGCAGGATCGACCGGACCGACCTGGGCTTGTGCCTCCGCAATGGAGGCGTATGCCGGGATGCCTGCCTCGGACGCCAGGGTGCGCGCAGCCGGATCTGCAACAAGGCTGAGCTCCCTGCCCACCTCGCTTGCGTGGCGGGCGAGCAGCCGCAGACCAATGGCGCTGGAGGTTGCCTTCGAGCGGCCGGGCGCAACGAGCAGAAGGCGCGGCAGCTCCGACTCCCGTACGCGGCGGACGACGGAAGGAATCTCGTCGTCCGGCTCGAGGTAGAGGATCTGCGCCTCGCCGGGAGCGCTCGTGTCGTTCATGGGCGTCTAGAGATCCATGGCGCGCACGGCTTCGCGCATGGCGCGCTCGACCGCCGTCGCCTGGGTGTCCAGGATCAGGCCCTGGTGCGCCAGCGCCATGGGTGTCACGTCCTGGCGCGTCACGAGCATCCCGGTCGTGTCGCGCAGTCCCGCGACGTCGTCGGGCGCCAGGGCCCGCAGCTCGGGCCGTCGCGCGAAGGGAAGGCGCCGCCACCAGGCGTCCCCGGCCAATGCCGCGGTGATCTGCGGCAGTCGCGCGCCGCCGCCGCACAGGAAGATGCGCGCCGGCAAGAGCTCACCTTCCGCCAGGTCACCGATCATCAGCTCGATGCCATCCAGCCAGACGGATGCATCCGCTTGCAGCGCCGCCTCGAGCTCGTCGCGCGGGACCGCGGCCTCGGGGAGCTCCTCGCCATCCGCCGCGGCAACCTTCAGCGCCTCGGCACGCCCGAATGTCAGCCCAAAACGCTCGGCCAGACCCTTGGTGAAGGCGCGGCCGCCCAGCGCGAGCATCTTGGTACCGGCAATCCCCCCGTGGCGGACCAGCGCCACGTCGGTAGTGCCACCCCCGACATCGACGAACACCGCTCCGGTATCACCCAGCTCTCCCGGCGCCAGGCAGGTCGCTACGGCATAGGGCTCCGCGATGACGCCCAGCAGCTGGAGGTCGAGCGCCGACGCCACCGACTGTAGCGCGCCCAGGTGGACCATTGGCGCGAAGGCGTTGAAGATCGAGAGCTCGAGGTGAGCTCCAGTGAAGCCGATGGGGTTGCTGACCGGGTAGCCGTCGATCTTGAGCTCCACGATGGCGGCGTGCACCAGGCGAACGTCGAGCCGGTCGATGCCGCTC
>VBGQ01000219.1 GCA_005882055.1 Chloroflexota bacterium | reverse complement strand
CCAGCGCGGCGTCGGGGGCGGTGTCGCTCGGGGTCACCGAGGCGATGGTAGCTCCCGGGAGCGTCGCGGCGTCGGCCGCAACGGGCTCCATCGGGAGGGCCTCGGGTTGCATCGCAGGAGTGTAGGGGCCGCATGCCCGCCACTCCATCGGTATTTCGCACTCCTCGGGTACGGAGTCCAACCTCCGTACACGCGCCGGCCTATCGGTACCGCAGACCGTACCTTCCCGGATGGCCCGGCACGCCGGGCAGACCTACCTTCTCAGTCCGCCGACAGGCCCCTCTGTGTCTGGGTGCCTGAATTGGCTGTCTGGTTGCGAGGTTCTAGTGCCCGAAGTGCTCCGGCGATTGCCCCACCGGTTCGCGCTCCTCTTTTCCGGCGCGTCACACACCACGAGACGCGTGCTCGCGGTCCTGCAGATCGCCGTCCTGCTCTTCTCGCTCGCGGTGCCCACCGGGACCGCGCTCGCAACCGATCCCTCGTCTGACCCCTCGGCGAGTCCGACGGAGAGCCCCTCCACCTCTCCGTCGGATACGCCGGCTCCCTCGCCATCGGACACACCGGCGCCGACCGAGCCTCCGGCGCCGACCCCAGCCCCAACGGACACTCCGGCGCCCAGCGCCACCCCAACCCCGCCGCCTGCCAGCAACCCGGTCCCGTACATCGTCACCTTCACCGCCGGTAGCACGGCGCTCGAGCAGCAGGCAGCCCTGACCGCCGCGCACGCGACCGTCGAGTCGACTGTCCCGGAGCTGCGCATGGTCTTCGTCTCGGTACCAGCGGCGACCGCGGTGGACGACTTCATCTCCCTCCAGGCGAGTCCCGCGGTCGTCGGCCTCGAGGCGGACAAGACGCGTGCAGCTGAGGGGACGCCGAACGACAGCTCCTACGCGGACCAGTGGTCGCTGCCCAAGATCGGATGGGATCAGCTGTACGGAACGGCGACGCCATCGGGCTCGTCGACCGTCGCGCTGCTGGACACCGGTGTGGACGGCTCACAGGCGGACCTGGCTGGATCCCTGGTGGCGGGGACATCGGTCCTTGACGGCTCGAATGGCCTGACCGATGCCAACGGCCACGGCACCTGGATGGCCGGCATCGTCGCCGCCCAGACCAACAACGGGTCCGGCGTTGCGGGCGTTGGCTTCGCGGGCGTGCGCGTCATGCCGGTGACCGTCCTGGGAGCCGATGGCACCGGGCAGGACTCCGACATCATCGCCGGCGTGGTCTACGCCGCGGACCACAACGCGAACGTCATCCTCATGGCCTTCTCCAACCCCGCCTTCTCGCCAGCCCTCCAGGCGGCGATCGACTACGCCTGGGCGCACGGCGCGGTCCTCGTCGCCGCGGCTGGAAATGACGGGTCCGATGTCGCCACCTTCCCGGCGGGGGATCGGGG
>VBGQ01000098.1 GCA_005882055.1 Chloroflexota bacterium | reverse complement strand
CCGGCATTCGTCTTGCGCAGGCGCTGCACCACGGGACCGATCACCGCAGCCAGATCTGCAACATCCTGACGACGATCGGCATCGAGCCGACCGATGTCGACGTCTGGGAATTTGGGACCCAGGACGGTCGCACCGAGGAGATCCCCGCGCCTCAGGCGTGAGCTACTCGACCGACTCCCAGACCGTGGCGATTCCCTGCCCCACCCCGATGCACATGGTCGCCAGCCCGTAGCGCGCGCCGCGCCGGCGCATCTCGTGCCCGAGGGTGGCGACAAGTCGTGCGCCGGAGGCTCCCAGCGGGTGACCGATGGCGATGGCCCCCCCATTCACGTTCACGCGCTCCTCGTCGAGCCCGAGCTCGCGCATGCACGGGATGGCCTGCGCGGCGAACGCCTCGTTGAGCTCGACCAGGTCCAGCTCATCGACGGAGAGTCCCGCGCGCTCGAGCGCCTTGCGCGAGGCCGGAATCGGTCCCAGGCCCATCGTCGCGGGGTCCACGCCGGCCACCGCGCTGGCGACCATGCGGGCGATCGGCCGCCAGCCAAGGTTGCGAGCACGAACCTCGGAGGTCACAAGGATGGCGGCTGCCCCATCGTTGATCCCCGATGAATTACCTGCCGTTACTGAGCCGGAGGCGTCTCGCTTGAAGGCGGGCTTGAGCGCCGCGAGCTTCTCGAGGGTTGTGTCCGGCCGGGGAGGCTCGTCCACTGCCAGCTCGGTCGCAGCTGCGCCGCCCTTGGCTGCCGGCAGCTGCATCGGTGTGACCTCGTCGGCAAAGCGACCCGCCTCCTGGGCGGCCGCCCAGCGCTGCTGCGACGCCAGCGCAAACGCGTCCTGTTCCTCCCTCGTCACGCCGCACCGCTCAACCACGTTCTCCGCGGTCTCGCCCATCGAATAGGGGTAATACGCGTCCGCCAGCCTCGGGTTGGTGAATCGCCAGCCCAGCGTTGTGTCGAACAGGGTCTGCTCACCTCGTGGGAAGGCGGCTGACGGCTTGGCGGCCACGAACGGAGCCCGGGTCATGGACTCCACGCCACCCGCGATGAACAGGTCGCCGTCACCCGCAATGATCGCGTGCGCTGCGTTGACCACCGCGTTCATGCCGGAGCCGCACAGGCGGTTGACGGTCGCGCCCGGAACCTCGACCGGCAGGCCGGCGAGCAGGGCGGCCATGCGGCCCACGTTTCGGTTGTCCTCGCCGGCCTGGTTGGCGGCGCCCAGGATGACGTCGTCGATCGCGGCCGTGTCCACGCCATTGCGCTCGACGATCGCCCGCACCACGTGCGCGGCAAGGTCATCGGGTCGCACAGCGGCCAGTGCGCCTCCGTAGCGCCCGAACGGCGTGCGGAGGCCGTCGACGATGACGGCCGTGCGGCGTGGATCGCGCGAAGGGGTAGAGCTCATCCGAGCCCGGATGCTAGCACCGCACTGGCCGATGACCTCGCCGGAGCCATCGGCCGAAGGTCTAGCCGATCCACGTCGCCCGCCATGGCCCCGGCGGCGTCCATGAAGGCTGGCGCAGCCGTGCTTCTCCCCGACCGTCAGGCTGGTTGAGCGAGCTGTCGCCTTGCCGGGTGGGTGGCCGTGACCGCGTCGAGCAGGCGCTGTGAGGCGGCGGAGACCTCGTCCACGGCGGCATTGAAGGCCGCCTCGTTGATGGGCGACGGCTTGCGGTAGCCACTCACCTTGCGGACGTATTGAAGGGCGGCTGCTCGGACGTCGTCCGGCCCGGCTGGTTCGTCGAGGACGCGAAGGGTATGGATGCTGCGACACATGGCGGCAGTCTACGTCTCGGCGAGCAGCTCCTCCAGCGAGTCGATCACGCGGTCCGCCTCGGAGACGTCGGTCTCCGCGAACTGTGGCACCGCAATGCACGCCAGCCCGGCGGCCTTGGCCGCGGCGATCCCGGATGGCGAGTCCTCCAGGGCCAACGAGTCCTCCGGCCGAACGCCCAGCCGCTCGCAGGCCAGGAGGTAGATGTCCGGCGCCGGCTTGCCCGCGTCGACATCATCCGCCGTGACGATCGCAGCGAAGGCGTCGGTCAGCCCCGCGGTCGACAGCGCCGTCGAGACGAGCTGGCGGGACGAATTCGAGGCGAGCGCCATCGGCACCCGGCCTCGCAGGCGGTCCACGAGCTCAATGGCGCCAGGGCGGCCCTGGACCTGCAGGCGAAGCAGCCCCTCCATGATCTCGTAGAGCCGATTGACGAGGGCTGTCCCCTCTTCGGGCGCGCTGCCCAACCGCTCCGCGAAGTAGCCGGCCGTGTGCTCGAAGGAGGTGCCCATCACCGCGAGCTTGTCATCGAACGTGAACGTCTGGCCATGCTCGCGGAAGAGCTCCGTCTCCGCCCCGCGCCAGAGGTCCTCGGTGTCGAGCAGCAAGCCGTCGAGGTCAAAGACGACGGCCCGATAGCGATCTGGCAGCGGCTCCAGCATTCAGCGTGACTCGAAGAAGGAGCCGCGCCGCTCGGCGAGGGAGCGGAGCAGCGGCACGACCCGATAGCGCCCATCGGGCACGGCGGCGTGTAGCGAGTCGAGCGTCCGGACCACGTGCTCCAGCCCGATCCGCTCGCCCCACTCCAGCGGCCCGTTGGGATAGTTCATGCCTAGGCGCATCGCGGTGTCGATCGCCAGCGGAGCGGCCACGCCCTCCGCGACCGCCGACGCCGCCTCGTTGACGATCGTGGCGAGCACCCGCGCGGCGATCTGCTCGGCGTTCAGGGTCTCGCGGCGCGGGCCATCCGGTCGCCGACCGAGCGCAGCCCAGGGAGTGCCCCGCTCACCTTCCTTCTCGTAGTCGTAGAAACCGCCGCCCGTCTTGCGCCCGAGGCGGCCCGAGTCGACCAGCGTGCGCTGCAGTGGATGCGGGCGGTAGCGAGGATCGAAGAAGAACTGTTCGTACACGCTCTGGCTGACCGCGTAGTTGACATCGGTGCCGATGGCGTCGATCAGCTCGAAGGGCCCCATCTTGAAGCCGATCCCACGCAGGGCCTCGTCGATCGCCTCCAGGCTCGCCAGACCCTCGCCCAGGATTCGCATGGATTCGAGGTAGAGCGGTCGGGCCACCCGGTTGACGATGAACCCGGGCGTGTCAGAGGTCACCACCGGCGTCTTGCCCAGCCGGCGCCCGGTAAGCGCCGCCGCGTCGACCACCGCTGGCGCCGTCATCGGTCCAGCCACCACTTCCAACAGTGCCATCAATGGCACCGGGTTGAAGAAGTGCATGCCCAGCACGCGTTCGGGGCTCTGCGCCGCCGCGGCGATCTGCGCGACAGAAAGCGAGCTGGTGTTGGTGGCCAGGATCGTCGCGTCGGGCGCGGCGGCGTCGAGCTGGTGGAATGCCTCGCGCTTCATGGCCAGGTCCTCGGGGATCGCCTCGATCACGAGGTCCGCGAGCGCCAGGTCGCCGATCCCGGGAGCCGGCGCGATGCGCGCCAGCGCGTAGGCCGACTCCTCGTCGCTCATCTCGCCCTTCTCCGCCTTGCGCCGCAGGAATCCGCTGATCCGATCCCGGGCGCGCTCATAGGCGCCCTCGACCGGGTCGTGGACGAGCACCTCGAGTCCCGCCTCGGCGGCGACCTGGGCGATCCCGGCGCCCATGGTTCCCGCTCCCAGCACGCCTAGGCGCTCGACGTTCGGGAGCTCGCCCTGCGTCACCCGGTCTCCTAGCGGCCCGCGAAGCGCGGCTCGCGCTTCTCGCTGAAGGCAGCCACACCCTCGGCGTGGTCATCGGTCCGGCCGGCGAGCTCCTGCAGTCCCGCCTCCAGTGCGAGCGCCTCCGCAAGGCCCTCGCCGTCGGCCTGGTTGATCAGACGCTTGGTGAGACCGATGGCGCGCGTCGGCCCAGCCGCCAGGCGACGGGCGACCTCACCCACGTGGCTGAGAAGCTCCGCGCCGGCGACTACGCCGTTGATCAGCCCTGATGCCGCCGCATCGTTGGCCGCCAGCGGATCGCCGGTGAATGCCAGCTGCGCGGCCCGATGGCGGCCAAGCGCTCGCACCAGCGCATGGATCGCCCCCGAATCCGGCACCAGGCCGATGCGCGCGAAGGCGAGGATGAAGCGGGCATCCTCGGCCGCGTAGACCAGGTCGCAGGCGAGCGCCAGGCTGACCCCCGCGCCGGCGGCCACGCCGTTGACCGCCGCGATGATCGGCAGCGGCAGCTCGCGGATGGCCCGGATGAGCGGGTTGTACTCCGTCGTGAGGACGGCTCGGAAGGAGCGCTCGCCCGCCCCGCCACGCAGGTCCGCGCCGCTGCAGAAGCCACGCCCGGCGCCGGTCACGACGACCGTCCGAATCGCATCTTCACGGCTCGTTGCCTTGAGCGCTGCCAGCAGCTCACGGCGCATGGTCGCGTTCAGGGCGTTGAGGCTGTCTGGCCGGTTGAGGGTGATGGTCGCGACGCCGTCCGCGCTCGTGACCTCGATGCTCTCGTACGGGTCCGCCATGCGGCGGATTCTACGGTTCGCCCAGGGGCCGCGAAGTCTCCCCGGCGCTGGGTTGGGTGCGCGCCCCAGGCCCGATGCGCGCCGTCGCCGCAGTCCCATCCGTTCCTGCGACGGAAGCCAACGGCTCCGCCGTCGTCTCGCCAATACGCACCGCCGGCATGAGGCGCACGGCCAGCACCAGGGCGCCCAAGGCGGCAAGCGCCAGGATCACGTAGATCCAGCCGAGGCCCGCCGCAAGCTCGCCACGTGCCGCGGTGAGCGCCGCCGTCGGGATGGACGAGCGCCCGACCGGATCCAGGATGGCGCTCGCCAGCGGACCCACCGCCGTCGCCAGCAGAGCCCCCAGCAGGCCCGTGCCGACCGAGCCCCCGATCGTGCGGCTGAACTGTACGAGGCCGGTTGCCTGACCGCGCTGGCGCCACGAAACCGCGGACTGGATCGCGACGAGCGTGGGCGTGGAAATCAATCCCATCCCAAGCCCGGTCACCGCGGTAGCGGCCGACGTGTACCAGAGCGACTGGAGATCCGCCGCCAGCGTCAGCATCACGGTGCCTGCCAGCAGCATGCCGCCGCCCGCCAGCACGAGCGGGCGAGCACCGAAATGCAGCATGGTCCTGCCGCTCACGATCGAACCGAGGGGCCAGCCAATGCTCATGGCACCCACCGCCACGCCCGCCTCGAGCGGGGATCCGCCCATCACCCCCTGGATCAGCGGCGGAACGTACGCCGTCAGGCCGAACATCACCACGCCCGCCAGCGTGCCAACCGCCAGGCCTGCCGTGACGACCGGCAGGCGCACCAGCTCCCTGGAGATCAGCGGCTCGGGAGCCCCAGCCTCCGAACGCGCGAAGAGCGCCAGAAGGGCCACGGCACCGACGGCGGCACCGATCACCAGCGGCGAAGTCCAGCCGACCTGGACTCCCAACGAGGGTGCCAGCAGGAGCAGCGAGACCCCAAGCGTGAGCGTCAGGCTGCCGATCCAGTTGAGCCGATGCTGGCGCCGCTCCACCTGCTCGTGCAGAACGGTGGCGATCAGCACGGCGGCAACGAGGCCGACCGGAACGTTGAGATAGAAGACCCAGCGCCATCCCACGGTGGCGGTGATGAGGCCACCTAGCGCCGGTCCCACGATCGCGGACAGGCCCCAGACGCTGCTGAACAGACCCTGCATCCTGGCTCGTTGCCTGGGTTCGAAGATGTCGCCCACGATGGTGAAGGCGATCGGCTGGACGGCACCCGCGCCGAGACCCTGGATGGCGCGGAACACGATGAGCTGGATCATCGACTGGCTGAGCCCGCACAGCGCTGAGCCGCCCACGAACAGGGCCAGGCCCGCGAGGAAGATTGGCTTGCGGCCGTGGGCGTCAGCGAGGGACGCGAAGACCGGGACGGTGGTGGTGGCCGTGAGCAGATACGCGGCGAATACCCAGCCGTATGTGCTGATGCCACCGAGCTGACCGATGATCGTCGGCATCGCCGTACCCACGACCGTCGAATCGAGCGCCGCGACCGCGATCCCGGCCATGACGCCCGCGCTGACGAGCAGCTGCTCACGCGTGATCGGGCGATCCTGGGAGGACATCGGTCGATTCTACGCGGGGCAGCCGATCCGCTCTCCGTCACCATCCACTGGCCATTGACCGGTGATGCCGGCGAGCGGTACGATAGTGGCCCGCAGAGGAGCGTCGGATGGACCGATCCAACCTCGAAGACTGGTTGACCCGCTATCGCACCGCCTGGAAGAGCGATGACCCCGATCAGATCGCGGCGCTCTTCGTCGACGAGGCCCGCTACTCGCCGTGGCCCTTCAGCAGCGCCTGGGAAGGACGCCCGCAGATCGTCCGCAAGTGGATCGACCGCGGCGACTCGAAGCGGCCATGGGAGTTCGAGCACGAAATCCTCGCCTTCGAGGACGACACCGGGGTGGTGCGCGGCCTGACGACCTACCCGGCACACGGTGACGAGCCAGCGGCCGTCTACAGCAACATCTGGCTGATTCGGCTGGACCCGGACGGCCGTGCCCGCGAGTTCGCGGAATGGTGGGTCGAGAAGCCCTCTGACACGCCAGGGGGCTGAGGCGACCCTGGTGAAGCAGCATCACGAGCGTCATCGCCGGCGAACGGGTTCGCCTTCGCCACGCGTTGATGCGCTCAAGCGAGCACGCGATGAGCGCCGGACCCTCCAGGTCTGGGCGACGCTACGCTTCCCGCTGCGTCGCGCCTAGTGGTCAGCGATCGCGCAGGAGCGTGAAGACGTTCCCCGCCGGTTCGAATCCAAGGGACCGATAGAGCCCCTGGGCCGTCGCGCGCTGCGGACCTGACTCCAGGGTGGCGCGCCCTGCACCAAGCCTTGTGGCAGCCCACAGCCCAGCTTCCAACAGCGCACGTCCGATACCCGCGCCCCGGAACGGCTCCGATACAACCAGCTCCGGGATCCAGACCTCGGCCTCCTGGCGACGCAGGTCCGAGCGGAGCTCGATGGTGCAGATGCCTACCACGTTGCCCTCGCGCTCCGCGACCAGCGACGCGTCCGCTGGTCGCCGGACAATCTCGCGATAGGCACGCTCGACGGCATCCATGCGGTCCGGAAGCGGCGAGCGATGCGCCCCCATCTCGGCAACCAGCCGGCTCACCGCCACGAAGTCGTCCTCCCGCAACGCGCGGATCGCGACCGCCGGCGGCAGGGTCCGCGGCTGCGATCGCGGGCTCATGGGATCCAGGCTGAAGCGCACGAACGCATCCGTGAGCCCCATCCCGGACAGGAGGGCGCGGCCCGCTTCTTCATCGGGCGCGATCTCCACCGAGAGGCGGTGTGCTCCCCGCAGGCGCCACTCCTCGATGGCGACCCGCAGCAACGCGCGGCCGATCCCTCGACGGCGATGGGCCCCGGATACGACCAGCTCCGGGACCCAACCTTCCCAGGTGGCGAAGTTCAGACGCCGTCGAAACGAAAGCAGCAACACTCCGGCGGGCTCGTCATCGGCGATGGCGAGGAACGGCGCCGCGTCGATGGAGCGCAGAAACGTCTCCCAGCGCTCGGTGGCTGCCTCGACATCCAGTGAGGGCGCTGGGACTGATGCCCGTTGGGCCAGAAGGCCAAGCACCGCGGCGAGATCATCGCGTGCGGCGGGTCTCAGCTCGACCCCAGAGGGAGGGCGAACCGCCAGGCCGCCAACCGGCCGCTCTGGCCCGCCGTGCATCACGACGTTCAGCGGCCGGTGAAGTCGGGCGTTCGCTTCTCCAGGAAGGCGGCCATTCCCTCCTTCTGGTCCTCGCTCGCAAAGAGGAGGTAGAAGAGGCGGCGCTCGTGCGCCAGGCCATCGGTCAGGCTCATCTCGTACGCGGCGTTGACCGACTCCTTGGCCAGGCGCAGCGCCAGCGGCGACTTGGTCGCGATGGCTGCGCCAAGAGAGAGGGCATCCTCGACGACGAGCTCGTCGGGAACCACGCGGGAGACGAGGCCGCGCGCCAGGGCCTCGCCGGCTGCCATCGGTTCACCGGTCAGGATCATCTCCATGGCTCGGCTTTTGCCGAGCGCCCGCGTCAGCCGCTGAGTGCCGCCTGCGCCCGGGATGACCCCGATGTTGATCTCCGGCTGCCCGAACTTGGCTCCCTCTCCGGCAATGACGATGTCCAGCGCCATCACCAGCTCACACCCACCGCCGAGGCACCAGCCGTTGACCGCCGCAATCACCGGCTTGCTGATTCGACGCACCCGGTCCCACTGAGCAATCCGGTTGCCGCGCAGCATGTCGATGGGCGAGGCGCCGGCCATCTCGGCAATGTCGGCGCCCGCTGCGAAAGCGCGGTCGCTGCCAGTCACGACCATCGCGCGCACAGCGTCGTCGCGGTCGAGCTCCTCGAGCGCCGCGCACAGCGCGTCCATGGTGGGACCGTTCAGGGCGTTGAGCTGCTTGGGCCGATTGAGGCGCACCAAAGCGGTGCGCTGCTCCGGCTGCCGCTCGACGAGGACGAGCGCCTCGTCGGCATCTTTTGTCATTTGGTCACCCATGGACCGTTAACCAGCTCGTCACAGGAATGCTGGTGGCGGGTTGCTGCGA
>VBGQ01000218.1 GCA_005882055.1 Chloroflexota bacterium | reverse complement strand
CGTTGAGTGCCCGCTCTAGGGGTTCGTGAAGCCACAGCGACGTGATGGCCAGGTTGCCTTCCAGTCGCAGGCGGAGATCGCGGGCGTCTGCAGGGGCCGCGGCGAGGCCGGCCTTCGCTGTCTCCGACGCGATCTCTGGCCGCCCCCAGTAGTGGTACACGGAGCTCTCTTTCACCAACGCGAGCGCTTCCATGCGCTTGTCCTGCTTCTTCGCGAAGAAGATTCGCGCGCGCTCGAGAGCCGTCAGGGCCGCCTCCCAGTTGCCGCCGATTCCGAGCGCCTCCCCGTGGAGGAGGCTCAGTCGGGCGTTGTCGCGAATCGTCTTCTCGGGCAGTTGCTGCAGCCATTCGTCGACCAGGCCGAGACGGCCCTCGGCGACGACGTCCTCGCCATATCGGGCGATGAGCCGCGCGGCCTGGCGCTGGAGGCCGGCCTTCAGGTAGTGGTAGATCGCATCGGGCCATTGCGAGCTCGTCTCGAAATATGAGGCTGCGTGGATGTGCAGACCCATCACCTCTGCTTCGCTGCGCTCGTCCGCGAGTCGTCGCTCGAGGAACTCGCGAAAGAGCCCGTGATAGCGGAAGCGCGACTCATCGAGCCGATACGTGAAGAGCCCGGTGTGCTCCAGCTGCATCAGTCGCCGCGTCCCGTCGTGCACGCCGGCCAGCCGTTCCGCGACCTCGGGCGTGATCTGGTGCAGGATCGACGTGGTCAACAGGAAGTTGCGCGTCTCCTCCGGCTGCTGCTCGAGGACCTCCTCGGCCAGGAAGGCGAACAGGTCGCTATCGGATGTAGCCGTGAGCGACTCGATCAGTGCTCGTCGCTCCTCCGGGGTGCGGCGTTCTCGCAGTGACACCTCGACCAGCTGCAGGCTCGCGGCCCAGCCCTCGGTGCGGCGCTCGAGCTCAGCCGCCTCATCGGCCGTCAATGGGTCTCGGTAGACGTCGCGGAAGAGCTCGGCGATCTCCGCCTCGGTCATGCGCAGGTCATCGGTCCTGAGCTCGGCATAGCCGCCGTGGGTCTTGAAACGCGCGAACTGCAGCTGCGGTTTGCCGCGGGACGCGAAGACGAACCGGCAGCTCGGCGGGGCATCGCGCAGGATCTGGTTCCAGAGGCCGCGAACTTCGGTGACGGCGGCCACGTACTGCCAGTCGTCGATGATGAACGTGCACGGCTCGCGGAGCTTCTCGTGCATCTCGGCCAGGAGGTAGGCCGTGACGCCTGGCCGCGATGAACCGGGGCCGCCCATCTGGCGCAGCACCGAGTGCGCCCGTCTCCCGAACCCTGGGTAATGCTGGCTGATCGCCTCGACCAGGTAGCTGATGTGCAGGGTCCAGTCCCGGTCGTTGCGGTCGAGCTTGTACCAGTAGCACGGGAAGTCGACCTCGCGCTCCCACTGCCAGAGCAGCGTGGTCTTCCCGTAGCCCGCATCTGCGGCGAGCACCACCGCACGGCACTCGGCATTCGCACTCAGCCAGTCGACGAGGCGGGCCCTCCGCAACGTCGGGGTCACGAAGCGCGGTGACGTGACCTTGTTATGGATGAGCGGATAGGTGCTCTTGAGCTCCTCCATCGGCGCTCCCTGGGCGGGTAGGGTCGCTGAAGGCGGGTGGCGAGGCGCCGATTCCCGCTTTTGCGCTCGCTCGCGTCGACATCGTACCGGGTGCCTGGTTACCAGCGCATTACCGCGGCTGGACCGATGCGAATCGGCTAGAGTCGCAATCCGGAATGCGCGCCTTCATCGGCCTGGGAGGCAATCTGCCCGAGTCGGCCACCGCCCTCTCGCGCGCGGTCGCGGAGCTGCGCGCCATCGGCTCCGTGACCAAGACCTCCTCGCTCTACGTGAGCGCGCCTCGTGACCTCCTGGATCAGCCCGATTTCTCGAATGCCGCCCTCGAGCTCCAGACCGATCTCACGCCGGAGGACCTCCTGGTTGAGCTGAAGCGCCTCGAGCTGGCGCTCGGCCGGGACCCCCAGGGGCTGCGATTTGGGCCGCGGCTGCTGGATCTGGACATCCTGGCGATCGACGGCAAGTGCGTGACCGAGACCGATATCGACCTGATCGTCCCGCATCCCCGACTGCAGGAGCGACGCTTTGCACTCGAGCCGCTGGCCGAGATCCAGCCCGACCTCCAACCCTGGCGTGGATGCGCCGATGTGCGCCGCGACGTGACCGTGGCGGACCTGCTCCCCGCGGTGGCGGACCAGGACGTGCTGCGGACCGCCGGACCGGAGT
>VBGQ01000217.1 GCA_005882055.1 Chloroflexota bacterium | reverse complement strand
CGTCCAGGATCGCCTGCGGGTCACGCACATCGGCTCCGGCGCGGGCATTGATGTTCCCGTGACGATCAGTGCCGGGATCGCCACCTACCCGGAGCACGCGGCGGCGGTCAGCGAGCTGCTCGCCGCCGCGACGGTGACCCTGCGCGATGCGAAGGCGAGTGGAGGCGACACGATTCGCATCGATGCGCCCGGGGAGACGGCCTCCCCCGAGGACCTTCGCAACTTCGGCGTTCTGCGCGGCCTGGTCACCGCAATCGACACCAAAGACCACTACACGAAGCGTCACTCCGAAGAGGTGGCGTACTACGCGATGGCGATTGCCGAGCGCCTCGAGCTTGACGAGGAGTTCGTGGCCGCCGTGTTGCAGGCTGGCCTGTTGCACGACATCGGCAAGATCTGCATCCCCGACGCCATCCTGCGCAAGCCGGCACCCCTCACGGACGCCGAGGCGCAGGTCGTCCAACAGCATGTGACGGTGGGCGACCTGATCGTCGGTGGCCTGCCGGACATGGAGTTCGTGCGAGCCGGCGTCCGGCACCACCACGAGCGTTGGGACGGCTCAGGGTATCCAGACGGGCTGCGAGGCGACCAGATTCCCCGCATCGCGCGCATCGTCTCCGTGGCGGACAGCTTCTCGGCGATGACGACGAACCGGAGCTATCGCATTGGCCTGCCGGTGGTGGAGGCCGTGCGCAGGCTCGAGGAGGCGGCCGGGGAGCAGCTCGATCCTGACTTCGTGACCGCCTTCGTGGCCCTCGTCAACGAACG